>JAJFJH010000239.1 GCA_021774155.1 Nitrosomonas sp. | reverse complement strand
GCTTTCACGTCTTTGGTTAAGCTACCAATTGAGATTCTATCCACGCCGGTTTCTGCCACTGCTTTAACGGTGTCTAACGTGATATTTCCAGATGCCTCTAATAACATAGGGCCATTTGCAAGCCGTTTAGATAAATCAACCACATCACGTAGTTGACTCAGACTAAAATTATCTAGCAAGATCATTTCAGCGCCTGCTTTTAACGCACACTGAAGTTCATCAAGTGATTCCACTTCGATTTGTATAAAACCATCAGATGAGGGCTGAATTGATTTTGCTTTACTCAATACTTGCTCAATACCGCCCGCAGCAATAATGTGATTTTCTTTGATGAGAATGCCATCATATAACCCCAAGCGATGGTTAGTGCCACCACCACATTTAACCGCATATTTTTGCGCCAAACGCAATCCAGGCAATGTTTTTCGGGTATCTACAATTTTCGCTTTTGTGCCGGATATCACATCAACATACTGCCGTGTTTTTGTCGCAACAGCAGATAGTGTTTGTAGGAAATTTAACGCGGTGCGTTCCGCTGTTAATAACGTACGAGCACACCCCTCTATTTCACAGAGAATCTGCTCTTTGGAAATTTTATCGCCATCTTGAACACGCCAACGAATTGAAACATCCGGTGATAGTTGATGAAATGAGGCATCAAACCATTGTGTTCCACACACGATAGCATCGTCGCGGCTAATGACTTTGGCATGGAGCGTTGTGTTATTTTCAACCAGTAATGCGGTTAAATCACCCGAGCCAATATCTTCAGCCAGCCCTCTCCTTACATTTATTTCAATTTCTTCCGTTAAATTCATGATGCACCTATGTAAATTCGCATACTATAGCTATCTTAACTTATGTCTTTGAGGAAACAACATGACCAGTGTATTAGACATTGTCATTATCAGTTTTGGCGCCATGTTGGGCCTTATCATCGTCGGCTTAATACTACTCTTGTTCATCCAGGACGTAACTCAGAAAAAACATTCCGTGCTACGCAACTATCCAGTCATTGGACGGCTACGTTTTATTTTGGAAAACCAGGGAAAATATCTCAGGCAATATTTCTTTGCCAGTGATCGAGATGAAATGCCTTTTAACCGCGCCACCCGAGGATGGGTTTATAAAAGCGCAAAAAATAAAAGTAGTATGGTTGGCTTTGGTTCCACCTATGATTTACGCGAACCCGGCTCTGTTATTTTTGTTAATGCGGCTTTCCCAATCCAGGAAGAAAGTCAATTACCAACGCCATCTCTCACGATTGGCAATCATTATTGCCAACACCCTTTTGAAGCCAAGTCGATTATTAACATCAGCGGCATGAGTTTTGGCGCACTGTCAGCACCCGCCGTACGCGCATTGTCGCTAGGTGCAGCTAAGGCTGGATGTTGGTTGAACACGGGTGAAGGCGGACTCGCACCTCACCACCAAGAAGGCGATTGCGATATTATCGTACAAATAGGCACAGCCAAATACGGCATTCGCGATAAAAATGGCGACTTCTCACCGACACGCGCGAAGGCGTTAGGCAAAATAGCCAGCGCATTTGAAATTAAACTGTCACAAGGTGCCAAGCCAGGAAAAGGCGGCATGCTGCCAGGCAGCAAAATAAATCATGAGATTGCCGAGATTCGTGGCATTGAGGCATTTAAGGACTCCATCAGCCCAAATCGACACCAAGACATTAGCAACATTGACGAATTATTGGATAAAATTCATTATATTCGAGACCTTACCGGCCGCCCAGTCGGTGTTAAAACGGCGATTGGTGGTTGGCATTTTATCAATGAACTGTGTGAAATCATTAATCGCCGTGGCCTTGATTATGCGCCTGACTTCTTGACCATTGATGGTGGCGAGGGGGGTAGTGGCGCAGCACCTCAGACTCTGATTGATTCGGTTAGCTTACCGATTACTGAAGCATTACCTCGCGTGATTGATTCATTAATAGAATCAGGACTCAAAGACCGCATCCACGTAATTGCGGCGGGCAAACTCGTCACTTCAGTACAGGGCGCGTGGGCACTCTCCGTCGGTGCAGACTTCGTTAATACAGCACGCGGCTTCATGTTCTCACTGGGTTGCATCCAAGCGATGCGCTGCCATAAGAATACTTGCCCCACCGGCATCACGACACATAACAAACGTTTACAGAATGGATTGGTCGTGCAAGAGAAATATTTACGCGTCGCCAACTATGCGACCAATGTGAATAAGGAAATCAATATGATTGCACATTCATGCGGCCTGCGTCATGCCCGCGAGTTTAAGCGCGATCATGTGCGTATCGTCGAATCGGCTGGCAAGAGTGTCGCGCTCAACGTTTTGTACCCCTACCCAGAAGTCCTCAAACAATGAACTACGGCTTACAATAATGCTTGGAAGGGAATTCCTCATTTCTGCGCGAGTTCACAATCACATCTCCACCATTTTTGACGCATTCTATGACTGACTGATCCAAACTATCAAAATGTTCGTTTGATCCACGAGGAAACGCAGTGGGCGGCACCGCTTCTTTGATTTTGGCACATATTACCGACTCATCCGCTTTAGATTCAGCCCCCTCTATTGCAGGTAACGGACAGAGGTTACAAGGGTCACCCGGACACAAGCAGCCTGAACAGGCTGCTTGTGCAGGCACAGCAATTATCCACAATATTAAGCTAGCGACTACGACTAGCCATGTTTTCATCATATTAATCCGTTTCAATTTCATATTTATTCCTATTCTTCATTCGCTACAAAAAGATATTTCTCAACTCGCAATACAACATAGAAGCATGTAAAATAACGAGTTTTTTTAAATCCCTTTCCCAGGAAAAGCTTTGATCACTACTGCCAACATCACGATGCAATTTGGGGCCAAGCCCTTGTTTGAAAATGTCTCTGTTAAATTTGGAAACGGCAACCGGTACGGTTTAATTGGCGCCAATGGTTGCGGAAAATCTACGTTCATGAAAATTCTTGGCAACGATCTTGTTCCTACATCGGGCAATGTCAATGTCGACCATGGTGAGCGTGTTGGAAAACTACGTCAAGACCAATTTGCATTTGAAGAGCATTTAGTCATTGATACCGTGATGATGGGTCATGTGGAATTATGGCAGGTCAAAGAAGAACGTGATGCGATCTATGCCAATGCCGACGCAACCGAAGAAGATTACATGCGTGCCGCTGAACTTGAATCAGAATTTGCTGAGCTTGATGGTTATTCTGCCGAAGCACGCGCCGGAGAATTATTGCTTGGCGTAGGCATTCCGCTCGCACAACATCAAGGCCCTATGAGCGCTGTTGCACCTGGATTTAAACTGCGCGTTTTACTGGCTCAAGCGTTGTTCTCTGATCCCGACATTCTCCTGCTAGATGAGCCAACCAATAATCTAGATATTAATACCATTCGCTGGCTGGAAGACGTCATTAATGCCAGTAAAAGCACCATCATCATTATTTCGCATGACCGTCATTTTTTAAATAGTGTCTGTACGCACATGGCTGACCTGGATTATGGTGAAATCCGTGTCTACCCTGGGAACTATGACGCCTATATGACGGCATCCACCCAAGTACGAGAACGTATGCTTTCAGATAATGCCAAGAAAAAATCTCAGATTGCTGAGTTACAATCGTTTGTCAGTCGATTTTCTGCCAATGCATCTAAAGCCAGACAGGCCACTAGTCGCGCACGACAAATTGAGAAAATCAAATTAGAAGATGTCAAACCATCTAGCCGCCAATATCCATATATACGTTTTGAAGTGGACGAGAAAGATAAACTTCATCGCTTGGCGGTCACTGTCACTGGCATCAGCAAAAGCTACCCAGAAATGGAAAAACCGTTATTGGATAAATTCAGCATCAACATTGAGGCTGGCGAGAAGGTTGCCATTATTGGCCCTAATGGTATCGGCAAGACAACTTTATTACGCTGCCTTGAGGGTGATTTGGCACTTGATGCCGGCGAGGTAAAATGGGCGGAAAAAGCGCAACCAGGCATCTATGCACAAGACCATGCTGCTGATTTTGAAGAGAAGGCTTCATTGACTGATTGGATGACTCAATGGCGACAAGCAAGCGATGACGACCAAGCCATCCGCAGCGTACTCGGCAGATTATTATTTTCAGGTGATGAAGTTAAAAAATCAGTCAAAGTAATTTCAGGTGGTGAACAAGGCCGCATGATTTTTGGCAAACTTATCCTGCAAAAACCCAATGTGCTGCTAATGGATGAACCCACTAATCACCTTGACATGGAATCGATCGAATCACTTAATTCTGCATTGGAAAGATTTACGGGCACACTCATTTTTGTTTCCCATGATCGCGAATTCGTATCATCTCTCGCCACACGTATCATTGAACTCAAGCCCGATGGCATTAGTGATTTCAAAGGCAATTATGAAGATTATCTGCAACAACAAGGTATTCAGTAATTCTTTGTTATACTGTTAAGCATTCATCCTGCAAGAGTCCAATGATATGAAACTTATCACAATATTTTCTCTAATTAGCCTAGTGTTTACATCACCCGTTCTTGCTGAAGATATCCAAGATCTTCAGCAACGAGCGAGCTTTGACTATGAGCAAATGATGAAAGCTAAACGTGAAGCGCAGGTTTTGGCTAATGATGCCGCTGATGCAGAGAAGCGTCAGCACCAAATCGAGAATGATTTAGTCGAGGCGACAGAAGCTGCCAAAGCGGCAAGACAGAGATCAAATGAATTTAATTTGGTTTTTGATCAAGCAATGCTCAGATGGAAACAATCTTCTGATGAACTCGCCCAAGAATGGGGAAAAACTGAAAGATGACAAGCTAAAATCAAACTTTTAGAACCATTCGGACATGAGGAATGCCTGCGTCCATAAATTCTTCACCTTCAACTTGAAACCCAAATCGGCTATAAAACCCAACCGCTTCTATTTGCGCATTTAGTACCGCTTGTCGAATTCTTCTGTGACGTATCTCTACCAACAAGCGTTGTAGCATTGCACTACCAACCCCCTTATTTCGCCAGTGTTGCAGCACAGCCATACGGCCAATATGACCATTTAACTGTAATCTGGCAGTACCAATCGGCTTCTCATCGAATAGTGCAAGTACATGAATACAATCTTCATCCAACTCATCCCATTCTAATTCAACGGGCACATGCTGCTCATTGACAAATACAATTTCACGAACAGCATGCAATGCTTCACCATCAATTAGCCAATCAGCAATACGAATTTGAATCTGATCATTAACGATCACACCTCATTAATGTTATTTATTTAAATGGGTGACGCAACAAAATGGTGTCTTCTCGATCCGGCCCGGTAGAAATCATATCAACCGGCACATCGCAAACTTCTTCTATCCGATGCAGATAATTTTGTGCAGCTTTAGGTAGCTGGTTAAATTCTTTAATACCGCCAGTATTCTCCATCCAGCCCGGCATCTCCTCATAAACAGGTTCACAATTTACAAGTGAATCAGCGCCCGATGGTAAAATATTTCCAATCTCATCACTGCCATTTAACTTGTAACCTACACCCAAACTCAGCGATTCAACCCCATCTAACACATCAAGTTTTGTCATGCAAAGCCCAGACACGCCATTGATTTGAATTGAGCGCCTAAGTGCAACCGCATCGAACCAACCACAACGTCGTGGACGCCCTGTCGTTGAACCAAACTCATTACCTTGTTTTGCCAAGTATTTGCCGACATCATCATCCAATTCAGTTGGAAAAGGACCTGATCCGACTCGTGTTGTATAGGCCTTGGTAATACCTAGTACATAATGCAACATCTGTGGTCCCACACCGCTGCCCGGGGCAGCTGCACCTGCAACACAGTTACTTGATGTAACAAATGGATATGTACCATGATCCACATCCAGCAATGCACCCTGGGCGCCTTCGAACAATAAATTACCACCCGATTTATTTTCGTTAAATAATAGCTGCGGAACATCCGCCACCATGGGCTTTATCCGCTCAGCCTTTGCAAGCACATCATCCATTGTTTTCTGGAAATCAACGGTGGGTGCTTTAAAATAGTTCTTCAATACGAAATTATGATAATCAAGCATCTCACCCAATTTGGCGGCAAAACGATCACGGTGAAACAAGTCATTCAAACGAATGGCTCGACGCGCCACTTTGTCTTCATAAGCAGGTCCAATTCCGCGTCCCGTGGTACCAATCTTACCTGCACCCCGTGCAGTCTCACGTGCATTATCTAGAGCAATATGGCAAGGCAAAATAAGCGGACAAGCATCACTAATGCGGAGCCTTCCTAGGACATCAACACCCGCCTGTTCAAGCATATCAATTTCTTTGAGCAATGCTTCCGGTGACACCACCACGCCATTACCAATGTAACAAATGACTTTATCACGCAAAATGCCGGAAGGAATCAAATGCAATACGGTTTTCTGTTCACCAATGACTAACGTATGTCCTGCATTATGGCCGCCCTGAAAACGCACAACACCTTGCGCATGATCGGTTAACCAATCAACAATCTTGCCTTTACCTTCGTCACCCCATTGAGTACCGATGACCACAACATTTTTAGTCATATTTCAGAGTCTCTACTATTCCAATTTCAGGAAACAATTAAATTTCTACTACAATCCAAACTTCATTCTCATGTATGAGTTGTCTGTCACAGCTAAATGAGTTGGCTTCAGTCGTACATCCGGGCAATTCGACGATAACAATCTGCCCGGCTGCTCGCAGTTGCTTAATCTTATCTTGCAATGACTCATCATTTGTATCATAAGGCGCCACAATACCCTTTGGATAGGCCGCCGGTTGAATCAGTCGAGATAAATCTCGCAAATCCATACTAAAACCTGTTGCCGGTCGCGCTCGCCCGAAAGCTTTACCAATATCGTCATAACGCCCACCTAATGCGATGGCATTAGAACTGCCTTTGGCATAGGCAGCAAATACCATACCGCTATGATAGTGATAGCCACGCAAATCAGCCAAATCAAATGCAATAGAATTCACCAATGAGCTTAATTCTTTCTCAACTGCCTCAAGTGTATCTAGTGCATTTGTTATCGCAGGATAATCGGGTAACAATTTACGTGCGTTGGTTAAAACCGTTCTGTCGCCGTATAACTCAGGCAGCAATATAAGTGCTTGACGAGTACGCTCACTGAGGTTCTTACTAGATTCATCACATAGCGCTTTTAACCTCGCAACGTCTTTAGCTTGCAAGACACTAAACAGTTCCGACTCTAACTCAGCAGAAACATTGTCATTGCATATTAAGCCACGAAATACCGCAACATGACCCAAATCTAAGTGTATTTTATTTATTCCAGCAATAGACAAACACTGCAACATCAGTTGCTGTATCTCAATATCGCTCTCCAATCCCACATGACCATACAGCTCAGCGCCCACTTGAATCGGTTCGCGAGTACAAGTTAATGCAGACGGCATGGTATGCAACACACTATTAGCATAGCAAAGCCGTGTCACACCATCACAATTTAATAGATGCGCATCAATACGCGCAACTTGTGGTGTCATGTCTGCACGCAAGCCCATCGTTCGACCACTCAGTTGATCAACCACTTTAAACATGTGTAAATCCATGTCGCTACCACTACCGGTCAACAAGGATTTTTCAAATTCTAACAATGGCGGACTAACTAATTGGTAGCCATGAACATACAGCGCGTCAATAATTCGACGACGTATCGCCTCGATATGCAATGCCTCTGCAGGCAAGATATCTTCAACATATTCGGGAAGAAGCCAATTAGGCATGTTTGTGATTTTTAACTGCTAAAAAGAAAAGGTGTGAAATTGTATCAAGTAAAAATAAAGAGTAACAACAAACCAACTATCATGGTGCTGAGGCCAAGAAAACGTATTTGTCCATCATCCATTTCGATTAATCGTCTAAATGTTTCACGCCAAGTTTGCGGAGATAAAAACGGAACAATACCTTCTAAGATCAACATCAATGCGATTGCAATCAGAAAAGTTTCCCACATATCACTGCTCTCCAATGAAATGTAACGCCTTTGCTCACTGAGCAAAGGCGTTACGATACCAGTCAAGTGAAATTAATAAACTAACAACACTTCATAACAGAGATGTTACTGTTGACCAGGCGCCTTCATATACTTGAAGAAATCTGATGTAGGCTCAAGAACCATCATATCGCCCTTATCCTTGAATGTCCGCTTGTAGGCTTCCAAACTACGGTAAAAGGAATAAAACTCAGCATTCTTCTTATAGGCTTCAGCATAAATTGCTGCTGCTTGCCCGTCGCCTTCACCCATAGCTTTCTGAGCATCTCGATAGGCATTCGCCATAATAACTTCGCGCTGACGATCCGCATCTGCACGAATCTTCTCGGATTCCGCAGCACCCGTTGAGCGCAATTCATTAGCAACACGTGTTCGTTCTGCCTCCATTCGGCGATAAACCGACTGACTAACCTCTTGCGGCAAATCAACACGCTTCAAACGTACGTCAATAACTTCCACACCAATAGAACGCGCATCTGCATCAGCTCTTTGGCGCATAATTTCCATAATCAGATCACGCTCGCCTGAAATCACATCATGTACGGTACGATTACCAAATTCATTACGTAAACCCGCATTAACCGTCTGTGCCAAACGTGTTTGCGCTAACGCTTCATCACCCTGCACACTGACAAAGTACTGCCTTACGTCAACGATGCGCCATTTAACAAACAAATCAACCAAAACGTTCTTTTTCTCTGATGTAATAAAACGCTCAGGCTCTTCCGAGTCCATCGTCAAAATACGCTTTTCAAAAAAGCGGACATTCTGTGCAATAGGAATTTTGAAGTATAAGCCTGGGCTTGTCTTAACACTAACCACTTCACCCAATTGGAATAAAATGGCTTGCTGTCGCTCATCCACAACGTAAATAGCCGAGCTACCCACAAAAAACAAGATGATGATCAATCCAGATAATATTGACGATATATTTTTCATTTATCTTATCTCCCGATCACGGCCACGAAATGTCTCACGTGGTCGCATGTTGTTATCAGGTATCATTTCCTGCATCGCTGGTGGCGACATCTGTGATACATGCGGCATAGAATTATGGTCTCTCATTTGACCTAACCTATCCAACGGTAAATACAGCAAGTTATTTCCATTTTTCTGATCAACAACGATTTTGCTTGAATTTGAGAGAACTTCTTGCATGGCATCTAAATATAAGCGTTCACGCGTCACGTCGGGTGCTTTTGTATACTCGACCAGAATATGCTCGAAACGATTCGCATCACCTTCTGCACTTGCAATCACACGCTCTCTGTAACCTTGCGATTCTTCGAGCAAACGTGCAGCATTACCAGCAGCGACTGGAATAACTTGGTTTGCGTAAGCCTCACCCTCGTTTTTCTGCCTTTGCCTATCTTGACCTGCTTTAACCGCATCATCAAAAGCCGCTTGAACCTGCTCCGGTGGCTGCGCATTCTGCATGGTAACTCGACTGATTGAGATACCTATTTTGTAGCGATCCAGAATGTTCTGCATTAATACTTGAGCGCCCGCTGCAACATCTTCACGCCCTTCGTATAACACATAATCCATTCTACTTTTACCAATCATTTCCCTAATCGCAGTTTCCGCCGCTTGAAGCACCGCTTCATCTGGAGCGCGATTGTTAAAAATAAAATCTTGCGGACTATTCAAAATATATTGCACTGCAAATTGAATATCAACGATGTTTTCATCGTCGGTAATCATCAATGATTCTTTCAGAACCTTGCTTCTAACATTGTTGCGATAGCCAATCTCCACCGTACGAACCTGGGCAACATTAACCAACTCTACCGCTTCAACCGGGTAAGGCACATGCCAACGCAAACCCGCTTCAGTCGTCTCTGAATAGGCGCCAAACTGTAAAACCACGCCTCGCTGACCCTCATTAACGATGTAAAAACCACTGCCTATCCACACGACAACAAGCATCATAACAATTATGCTAATCCCTTTGCCGCCCATATGTGCAGGACCTTCACCTTCAGGTCCTTTTTTATTTCCGCCTCCGTTACCACCCTTCTTACCAAAAATATCACTTATTTTTTTATTGACATTTTTTAGTACGTCATCCAAATCAGGTGGGCCAGAATCACCTTTATTTTTTCCCCATTGAGGATCATTTAGTCCCATAATAGTTCCCGTTCTGTTC
>JAJFJH010000238.1 GCA_021774155.1 Nitrosomonas sp. | reverse complement strand
GCAATCATAGTGCTTTAAGAAAAGACTGGGCCCGAGCGACCAATCCGCTGCCATCGCGCGTCCCCGCGCAACAATTTCGGCCCCGGAAGGCAAAACAGGTGGCAAAAGATCCTTGAGCAATGATTCCTCCAACACATCGTGTGCAGGCTTTGAGCCGTTTTGAACTCTACACCGACATTTCCTATGCGGAATGGCGAAGTGGGCGATCCAGCCGATATTCCCCAAACAGCGGGGACGGAGTGCAAAGCTAGGGTCAGGACCCATTAATTTACGCCATTCTGTTTGACAAAGAGGGTGCGAATACTGATAAGAAAGCGCAAGAACAGGCCCAAATATATCCAAGTGCCTTTTCGAGCATTTATTACCAGGAGGCGCGGCATCCTTGACAAACCCTGCGGGCGGTACTGAGTTTGCCTCTGGATACGTTGTAAACCCTTGAAAGTCAGACGACTTCCTGCGGGTTTGCGCCTTTCCAGAAACAAAATCAGTGCCGCAGAATGGTGTTAATTGATGAGTCCTGACCCTAAGCTTTGCAAATCCTGCTGGATATAGGTTATTGTGCTGCAAAATCGCCCCCCAATTGTATCCGGAACCTGTATCGTCAGGCAAACTCCTGACCTTTCCATGCAATTGCGGTTGCACCCTTTGGCAATTGGGATTATCAAACGTTAAAAGATTCAGACACTATTTCAGGTTTAAAAGCCTGGCACAGCCCATTGGCGGGCATATTACGGGTTGGGCATGGAAAGACTGAAACTGATAGCATTAGACAAAGAGGATCTGGGAATCCTTTCCACCTATTGTCAGGATGCGGTAGCCAAGATTGGTGATCTTCAATATCTGCCGGCACAAAGACGGTTTGTGGTCGTGATGAATCGATATGTCTGGGAGATTGACGGGAAAAACCGCACCCCGGAGCGCAGGCGCTCCGTGGTGCACTTCAACCAGATTGACAATGTTAAAATTACCGGTATTGACCAACAAAAACCGGACGAAGTTTTATCCCTTCTGGCAGTGACTTTTGAACCTGCAGCGCTTCCTGCCGGCAAGCTGCATTTGGTATTTTCCGGTGGAGCGGCGATCCGCATGGAAGTTGAGTGCATTGAAGTGCAATTGAGTGACATGGATGCTGCCTGGAAAGCAAAATCACAACCAGCTCATGATATGGATTGACAGGAACAACGACCCAAAGGTGTAAATTGCCAGTTCGACTAACCACTAGTGATGCCAATTTTGAATCACAATTTGAGCAACTTCTCGCAGCCAAACGGGAGGTTTCAACGGATATTGGTGAAGCAGTAGCTGCCATCATCGACAAAGTTCGTGTCGATGGCGATACCGCACTGGTCGACTATACAAACCGGTTTGACCGCACGGAGATAAGTTGCGGGCAATTACAGATAACCACAGATGAAATTGTCGGTGCGTTTGACAAGGTTGATAAACAAACACTTGCTGCACTGGAATTGGCAAGAGACCGTATTTATTCTCATCATGCCCGTCAAAAGCCTGAAAATGACCGTTATACCGATGCCATTGGCGTGGAATTGGGAACCCGCTGGAGCGCAATACAATCGGTAGGTCTGTATGTTCCCGGTGGTACAGCCAGCTATCCAAGTTCAGTCCTGATGAATGCGATCCCTGCCAAAGTCGCCGGTGTTGGCCGGTTGGCGATGGTTGTTCCAACCCCCGATGGTGTAATCAATCCGCTGGTTCTGGCGGCTGCAAGACTTGCCGATATTGATGAAATTTACCGTATCGGTGGTGCACAGGCGATTGCTGCACTGGCCTATGGAACCCGGACAATATCACCCGTTGCCAAGATTGTCGGACCTGGAAATGCCTGGGTGGCAGCGGCAAAAAAGCAGGTATTTGGCACCGTCGGAATTGACATGATCGCTGGTCCTTCGGAAATTCTTATTGTCGCTGATGCCAATAATAACCCGGACTGGATAGCAATCGATCTGCTGGCCCAGGCTGAGCATGATGCATCGGCCCAGTCGATATTGATTACGGATGATGTTAATTTTGCCGGACAGGTTGCAGCTTGTGTTGAACAGCAGCTGAAAACACTGCCGCGCTCACAAATCGCCAGCGCATCCTGGCGGGATTTTGGTGCGATTATTGTTGTTGATCAACTGGAGAACGCTGTTCCGCTGATTGATGCAATTGCAGCTGAACATCTGGAAATAGCCACCGACAATCCGGAGGCACTTTTCGAGCGCATCACCAATGCCGGAGCGGTTTTCCTTGGTCGATATACGCCCGAAGCAGTTGGTGATTATGTCGCCGGTTCCAATCATGTGTTACCGACCGCGCGTTCGGCCCGTTTTTCTTCAGGCCTGTCTGTTTTGGATTTTATGAAACGTACATCAATTCTAAAATGCGGACCGGAGCAATTGTCTAAAATCGGCCCGGCTGCAATAGCGCTGGCCCAGGTAGAGGGACTGCAGGCACATGGACGGTCAATTTCAATGCGAATTAATCAGCGGAGTTGATCGGTGCCTGAGGATATGAACAAGGATGTTGGTGCTGGTGGAGATGTTGAAGGTGACATGGACAACCGGTTGATCGACGTGGTTCTGGACGATGTTTCAATTGGCCGGGCAACACCTGATGTGGAACATGAACGGGCTGTGGCAATATTTGACCTGATTGAGGAGAACAGCTTTCTGCCCATCGGGGATTCCGGTGGCCCCTACAAATTGATCATTGGATTGGTTGAGTCGCGCCTGGCCTTTCGCGTGATGCGGGCGAATGATGAAGTTGTTGTCACCCACCTGTTGTCACTGACACCGTTTAAGCGGATTATCAAAGACTATTTTATGATTTGCGAAAGTTACTATGATGCAATTCGCACGTCTTCCCCCAGTCAGATAGAAGCAATTGATATGGGTCGCAGAGGGTTGCATAATGAAGGATCGGAAACCTTGCGTGAAAGGCTTTCGGCAAAAATTGAAATGGATTTTGACACTGCAAGAAGGCTCTTTACCCTGGTTTGCGTATTACACTGGCGGGGCTGATGCTGCAATCCAGATCAGATGAAAAAAAACGTCCAAATTCAGTTCTTTATGTCTGTGGAATGAATAGCATTCGCTCCCCGATGGCTGAAGCACTGACAAGGAAATATTTTGGTCAGGATATTTTTGTGCAATCCGCCGGCGTGCTTGCCGGAAATCTGGATGGTTTCATGCATCAGGTTATGAATGAAACCGGCATTGAAATGAGCGATCACCAGCCGATTACGCTCGAAGATCTGGAAGACGACTTTTTTGACGTTATTGTTACCTTGTCCCCCGAGGCGCACCACCGTTCTCTTGACTGGGCAAGTGAACGGGTGCTGGAAGTGGAATATTGGCCTACAATAGATCCCTCAACCGTTGCCGGCTCGCGTCAGCAGGTGGTGGATGCATACAGAGCAACCCGGGACAGCCTGAACAAACGTATTCAGACCCGTTTTGAGAGTATTTAAATGTGGCATTCGCCCGGAATAAGCGTATATGTGCTTCCATTGCAGTTCACAATCAGTCCAACCTGTTATAGGTTTGCTGAAAATCATGACCAAATATTGTAAGAGGACTAATGGCAAAAGAAGAAATTCTTGAGTTTCCCGGCGTCGTATCCGAGCTGTTGCCGAATGCGACTTTCAGGGTGAAACTGGAAAACGATCACGAGATTATTGCGCATACGGCTGGACGCATGCGAAAAAACCGCATTCGTGTATTAGCGGGTGACAAGGTATTGGTGGAAATGACGCCCTATGATTTGACCAAAGGGCGTATTACCTACCGGTTCAAATAACAACCTGATTAATGCCATTTGTATGATGACTGGCATTACGTGCTACAGGTGAAAATCAGTTAGAGTCTGTTCTAGAATACACAAGAGGGTCTGATATGGCAGGCAGAGCTAAACTGGTACTGGCGTCCGGTTCACCGCGCAGGTTGCAATTGCTGCAACAGGCCGGCATAGAACCAGATCACCTGTCACCGGTTAATGCCGATGAGACGCCTCAAAAAGGCGAACAACCCCGTTCGCTGGCCAAGCGGCTCGCCAAGGAAAAAGCCTTGCTTGCCATCGAAAATGCCAAACGATCCGAAGAACTGCAAAACAGCTTTATTCTGGCGGCGGATACAGTGGTGGGTGTTGGAAGACGAATTCTGCCCAAGGCTGAATTACTGGATCAGGCGTCTTCCTGCCTGCATCTGCTGTCCGGGCGGTCCCACAGGGTGTTCACCGGAATAACGCTTGTTAATCCCAAAGGTGCCATGCGCCACCGCCTGGTGGAAACCCGCGTGAGATTTAAACGGCTTTCCCGCGAAGAGGTGGAAGCCTATCTTGCTTCGGGAGAATGGCGTGGTAAAGCCGGCGGTTATGCAATACAGGGCCTGGCCGGGAGTTTCATTGTCAAGCTGATCGGCTCTTATACCAATGTTGTTGGCTTGCCGCTTTATGAGACTGTCGCCCTGCTTGAGGGAGAGGGTTATCGTGTTCACTTTGACTGGTTTAACCGGACATGAGCAGCAAGTCTGTAAAACCCGGTAACGAAACATCTTCGATTATTGCAGAGCCGAATAATATCACGCCATTTCGCAAACCCGTACAATGCCCAAACTGCAATAATATGTCCTCACGAAAATCCTATCCATTTTGCAGTAAACGTTGTGCTGATGTTGACCTTGGACGCTGGTTTAATGGCACTTATTCCATTGACCAGTGACAGTTTGAAC
>JAJFJH010000237.1 GCA_021774155.1 Nitrosomonas sp. | reverse complement strand
ATTTAAGCTGGATACTTTGGTCGTCAGATTGGTTCATGCATCTGTCCAAACTCCACCAATACCAGGGCGTTTGCTAAAACTAGCTGAAGCTTCTTGGTAATCAGGAAATGCTTTATTTAAACTATTGTTTTTCCATAGTATTAATAAATGCATTCGCTTCATTAATCGATTTTTCCATGGATTGGATTAACGAAGACACATCAGATTTGATGGCACCTAACTCGCCTTTCAGTGAGGTGATTGCACGAGCATTAAGGTTGTGCTTCAGATACATGACTTGGTCGTTGAATACGCGAAGTATAGGTGCAATTTTTGCTTCGGCAGTCTTCATTGAGGTAATAAGCTGGCGGTAGTGTGCCTTGGTGTCATTTAACTTCTTTTGACTGTTGCGTTTAAGGGAGGCGTTGCTGTATTGGGTGATTTCCTGTTCCCATTCAGAGAATAGTGCTTCTGATACATCTTCAATATCTGCGATACGTCCGTTGACTTCTTCAGCCATGCTAACACTCGCTTCATACTCATCATTTAATTCGTTATAAATCGCTTCAAGATCGCCGCCTTTGAAGTTGGTGGCGGCTGTAAATTGATGCAATGCCGATTTAAATTGTTCTTTGGTTTCTTCCTGAGTGTCGCGTGCCTTTTCAACACGATATACCATGACGTCACGTTTAGGTATGCCTATTTTCTCAAGTCCATCGTAATACACCGATGAGCAGGCAGTTAAAGCAAAAAATAAAGGGATCAAAAGTATACGTTGCACATAATTCATGGAAATCTCCGTTAAAAAATAACTGATATGTATGCCTGAGTGCTTTCAGACGCTTGTGAGTATATTAATATAAATTCTTCAGATAATCCTGTAGAACAATGATCGTTAAAATTGACTTGTTTTTAGAAATCTATGGCTTGCTGTGTAGGCGTTAAATCAAGAAGCCGTTTACTTCAACAATGGATGATCCTTAGGTAGTTGTTTGGAATGCCAGATGGCGAGCTTGTGTCTGATGGATTTTTCCGCGACTTGCTCTTCTGGCAAGGGTTGAATAACCTTGTCGTGAACGAGTAGGCGGTAGATGTAGAGCATTTTCTCGCTGGCAGAATCGGTTGCTTCAAATTCGACGACGCCGCGATCTTCAGCGTACTTTACGCCTGCGACCATGGCTTCTTTAAATAACGCCCCTTCATTCTTTAGTTTCTTCATGGCTGCCTTCGTTTGTTGTGTGTGAGATTATATTATTACTTTTCATTTATTCACTTGGTTTTGTCTATTTTATATGATGTGAGTCACAGCGATTTCCCAAAAATCAAATGTTCAGCGTATGATACTCAAGTCGCATATTGAATAATGGCGTCATCAAACGGTATCAAGTCAACAGGTGATTCCATAATAGATCTAATAGTCTGCTGATCTAAAGTAACTGTTTCTACCATTCTTATGCAGGTTAATTTTAAGCTTGATAGTTTGTTAGACTGTAAGGATAAATGCAATGAGTAGTAGTATTAACCAAGATGTCGAAGTAAATTCAGTGTTTCCAACGCAATCGAGACCCTATTCAAAGTCTTTCCTAAAATTAATTTTATTTGGGTTTTCGTTGGTTGGGTTGCCGCTGATTGGTGCTTTGGTCAATAGTGCAATGTCAATTGATAATTTGGCTGAATTAAGTCGCAAAACGGTCTACCAGGCGACAGAAACTACCCATGAGAATCATGTGCTCGTTGATAAGATCATGGTGATGGAACGTAGTGTGCGTCAGGCTTTTATCTTGGGAGATACGTCGTTACTCGAGGTATATTTTCAGGCACATGATGAGTTTGAAACGACGGCAGAAAAATTGTATGATTTATCTTCACGCGTTGGGCAAAGATATGTTTTAGAGAAATTACGTTTATCGGAGTTGTCAATCTATCGTGATGTGCTTGTTCTATCGGAAGATCCTGAAAAATTGAATGGTTTGGTTGGTGATTTTTCGGTGTTATTAGAGGCGGCGCGTGCTTTTTCTGATATTGGTCATAATTTTATTGATTTAGATGTTACGCAAATGCTGGATCTAGCTGAGCAAGCACGTGCTAGTGTTCATTGGCAGCTTATCGCACTGATACCGTTTGTTATTTTACTTGCAATTGTCTTTTCGTTTTTTATTGCAAGACCCATCCGCCAAATTGATAATGCCATTTATAGTTTGGGTCAAGGTGAACTGTCTAAACCAATCTTTGTTAAAGGCCCGCAGAATTTAAAGTATCTAGGAGAACGTTTGGATTGGATGCGACGTCGGCTTCTTAAATTAGAGGAGCAGAAGATTCAATTCTTTAGACATGTTTCTCATGAGCTTAAAACGCCGTTGACGGCGATACTTGAGGGGGCCGATTTACTTGCGGAGGGAGTGACAGGGAAATTAACAGACAAGCAGCAACAAATTGCTAATATCCTTCACAGTAGCAGTATACAATTACACAAACACATTGAGAATTTATTAAGTTTTAGTGCGTTGCAAACGGACAAGTCTGCGCTGGTCAAACATAAAGTAGATCTTTCGGAGATTTTGGATGTTGTGCTAGAAAATCAGAATCTTTCTATTATGAGTAAAGGGTTGCAAATAGAAAATAACTGCCCAACGTTATTCCTAGAGTGTGACGAAGAGAAAACAAAAATTATGCTGGATAATCTCTTGTCGAATGCCATTAAATTTTCCCCGCAGGGTTGCTGCATCCGATTTAGTGCTATGCAAACAGGCCAGTTAATACAACTGGATGTGATTGATAGTGGTGTTGGGATTCATGAGGCAGATCAAGAAAGAATATTTGAGCCTTTCTATCAAGGACAAAGTGTTCCTGACTCGCCAATTAAAGGAACCGGGTTGGGGTTGTCAATTGCTCTCGGATATGCACTTGCACATGGCGGAAAAATTGAGACGATAGAGCGGTCGAATGGTGCGCATTTTCGCCTTACGTTGCCGACCTATGATATTGAGAGAATTGTATGATGTGTGTATGCAAAAAGTTAATTGTGTTATTTGTGGCCGTTGTATTGGCTGGCTGCGCGCATTTTCAAGCAGAACAGTCGCAAATTCCTGAGGTATTGCCATCGCAGTCACAACAGCGTAGTCAGCTGAGTAGATTGATGAAGTACCATAGACTGTTGCAGAAAAAAACGGAACAGGAGCTCAGCAAGGAGTATAGTGAGGTAAGAGAGCGCTTTTTGGACGAACAAAGTGATCAAGATAGAGCCAAGTATACGTTGCTTCTTTCTTTACCTAATACAAGCTTCCATGATCTGACAACCGCGTTGCATTTACTTAATGAATGGCCGCAGAAAACGAGGCTATCTGCTGGCTCTGATAGCTTCAGAGTTTTACTTGTATTGCTACTCAAAGAACAGCAATATTTAGAAATTCAAAAGCGCAATTTATCTCAGAAATTAAAAGATGAGGAGGCGCGTTCTGAAGCATTAAAAAAACAAGTTGATGATATTAAAGATATGGAAAAAAGTCTTCTTAGAAGGAACCCGAATTAAACGTAATATGAATAAATTAAAGCATAAAATACTCTTGGTTGATGATGACACCAACCTACTTGAATTACTCTCTATACGTTTAATTGCTGCGGGTTATGAAACCACGATTGCAAAAAGTGCGGAAGAGGCCATTAATTATTTGGATTTAACGCGACCCCAACTCGTCATTAGTGATGTTCAAATGAGTGGTATGGATGGTATGGCGTTATTTGAATATATTCATCGGATCATCCCAACGTTGCCAGTGATTATTTTGACAGCATACGGGTCTATCCCGGATGCTGTTGCAGCTGTTCAGCGTGGTGTGTTTGGCTATCTTACCAAACCATACGATAGTAAAAATTTGTTAACACAAGTCAGTTTAGCGTTAAATCTTGCTTCGGCATCGACACCAGAAACTAGAAAAACTAAAGCGCCTTGGCGGGAAGGCATTATTACACAAAGTGCGGCAATGGAAGATTTGCTGACCAAAGTGGAGCTTGTGGCTAAGGGTGATGCGAGTGTATTGTTGTATGGTGAAAGTGGCGTTGGCAAGGAGTTATTTGCTCGTGCAATTCATAATGCGTCCAGTCGAGCTGATGATCCCTTTGTTGGTCTTAATTGCGGTGCGATTCCCGAGCAGTTACTAGAATCTGAACTCTTTGGTCATGTGAAAGGCGCATTTACCGGTGCAGTTAGGAATCACGATGGGCTTTTTCAGTTGGCTGAAGGCGGTACATTATTTCTTGATGAAATTGGCGATATGCCATTATTGCTACAAGTGAAATTATTGCGCGCACTTCAAGAAAGACAAATACGCCCCGTTGGGTCAGCACAAACAATTCCGATTAATGTGAAAATTATTTCAGCTACTCATCGAAACCTTAAGACAGAGATCGGTGCGGGGAATTTCCGAGAAGATCTATATTATCGATTACATGTTGTGGCCTTGACTATTCCTACCTTAACAGAAAGACGCGAGGATGTTCCATTATTGGCTAATCATTTTTTGCAGTTCTTTTCTGAAAAATATGAGAGAGATATTAATGGGTTCTCACCTGAAGCAATGCAGGTTTTGGTGAGCGCTACTTGGCCTGGAAATGTACGGCAGCTTATGAATGCGGTTGAGCAATGCGTTGTGTTAAGTACCGCGCCATTAGTGTCGCCAACGCTAATCTATGACGCAATGCATCAAGAGGAGATACAGCTGACGTCATTTGAGGACGCGAGAAAAAGTTTCGAAAGAGATTATTTAGTGCGTTTGTTGAAGATTACAGCGGGGAATGTGACTCAGGCAGCTCGTATTGCCAAAAGGAATCGTACAGAGTTTTACAAATTACTTCAGCGACATCAATTAGATTTTTCAATATTCAAGCAAACCTAAATAAAAGTAGGTATGCCTATTAACAGCAAAACAACTTGTAGGTTTTAGATTTCACCCCTACAAGTTATTTTTTATCTAAAGACTAATCTTCAGGTAATGCGTTACGACCTTCAGCAGGTTGTCCCTCATGGGTGGTGCCGTAGCCTTCCTGGTATGCATCTTCAGATGCTGATGGTGTGCCACATGCTACTAGAGCTAATGATAAAAGAATTGCTGCGAAAATTGATGTAAGTTTCATATGTTACTAACCTCTTTTCTTTAATAATAAAAAACAAATTAAATTAATTAACTGCGCCACTATTATACA
>JAJFJH010000236.1 GCA_021774155.1 Nitrosomonas sp. | reverse complement strand
AGAGCCTCTACCCTTCCGCAGTTTTCGGAAAAACTCTTTTGCTTGGTATAGCCGGGTTGCTGGTTTTGTGGTATACTAGGCAGGCAATTACTGACTTATTTATGCAACATATAAGCCAAAGGCTGGCCGCGAAAGAGAACCAATTCGAGCAGCAAAAGCAGGCAGCGACCAAGAGAAGACAACGGTTCCAATCCGAGGAAGCGCGCTATACGTTGGTGCTGCACAAGGCCCGCAAACAGCTGGGCGTGACCATCAACGAGTATTGTGTCGCCGATTCGATTCACAAACTGTCGCGCAACCCCAAGAGTCCGGTGCCGGGCTGGTGTTTTGCCACCAAGGAGCATTTGGCCAAAAGTCTGGGCTTTGCCCGGCAATCCATCCACGAAATGATAAAAAGCCTGACCAGGAAGGGCATTGTGGAAGCCAGCCCGGAGACCGGCTAGTTGCGCACCACCGCGATTTGGTATGAGGAAGTGGAAACCTTGAAAGACCGGTTGAACAAATAACATGCAACCCTGCTTTTCCCGTAGTGTCAGGATGCCTGACACAGTGTAAAGCATCCTGACAGGATGTAAAGAAAGGCGACAGCGCGTCAGGAATCCGTCCAAAGTGTCAGGGAAATGGACCGGGCCGCAGGAAGCCTGACACATATAATTATAATAATAAGTATAGAGAATTCTTTTAGTAAGAAACTCAAAGTTATGCACAATCTGGGGATAACAACTCGTTTCTTGCCTTCATAGGTAAGCCATTAAGAAAGACTGCTTTCGACTGGATTTGCAGGATTCCCCTGTTGCGTTGATTTCAGCAAAAGCACTCCGTGCAAGTAATCTTGTATCCCGTCAATCCGGTAAATATCGGCAACAAATATCGTTCTGTAAATCCCGGTTCACCACCTGTGCTATACTATCTCAACGAGGCTTGCGTCGGCGGCGATTTTCGGCAAGGAGTCGGCCGCTCCTTCTTACGGGCCATCCCCCCGCAAGAGGCGGGACAAAGGACTTGGATGGGAGATCCTTTGTTCTGCCGAGACCGGTCTCAAACTAAACTAAATACCCCCGCACAAACAGCGGGGGTATTTTCTGATACTTCTGTTTTTGTTTACATTTCTATCCGCTCTCTTTGCTCGGTATCTGCAATTCCTGCTGGCCAAAGAAGTGCGCAATTTTGCGCTCCACCTGCGCGCGCGGCCGGCCATAACGTTGGCGCGAGCCGGCGATGAGTTCCTGCTTGTAAGCTTGGTCTACTCCGGCACGCTCGGGGGGCGCCAGCGTGAGCGCCTGCCGGGGATCCGTGACTTTGCCGGCTTGCATCAGTTTGTAATAGATTTCATACGGGTTGAGATTGACCAGATTGTCCCACCGCCATTCCGTCCCGAATTCTTTACCCAACAGCTGGGCATCTTCCGGTCCGACCCGAAAGACCACCAGGGTGCCGGCATTGGCCAGCACCGCCTCGCGAATGCGGGGCTCGACCTGTCCCAGGTACTGGTGTGCCAGAATCAGGTTCAGCCGGTATTTGCGGGCTTCGCTCAGGATGTCGGCAAACGATTCGGTGGTGAAGTTTTGGAACTCGTCGACATACAGGTAGAAGTCGCGCCGCTCATCTTCCGGCAGGTTGGCCCGCGCCATGGCTGCCAGCTGCAGACCGGTGACGACAAACGAGCCTAACAGATTGGCCGCCTCCGTGCCCAGGCGCCCTTTCGCCAGATTGACGATAAGAATCTGGCCCTGGTTGACGATTTGGTCAAACCTGATGGAACTCTTGCTTTGCCCCAGGATATTGCGCAGCGGCCGGTTGCTGAGGTAGGCGCCGATTTTGTTCTGTATCGGTGACACCACTTCCGGCAGCAGCCTGGCCGGGAAGGCGGCAAATTCTTTGTCCCAGTAGTGCCGCACCACCGGGTCGCTGACCTTTCTGACGATGCTCTTGCGGAAGCGCTCGTCGCTGAGCAGCCGGGTCATGCTGAGCAGGGTCGCACCCGGCGTCTCCAGCAGGGCCAGCAAGGCATTGTGCAGCAAATAGCTCATTCTCGGTCCCCAGGAGTCGGCCCAGATTTTCCGGAAGATGGTCATCAGGTTGTCGGCCAGAAGGTGGCGTTCGCTGCCTTGCCTCCTCTCCAGCAGGTTCAGGCCGATGGGGTAGTCTAAATCCGCCGGGTTGAGGTAGACCAGGCGGTGGCGCTGTTTCCTGGGAATGTAGGGTAAGACCGCTTCGGCCAAATCACCGTGCGGGTCGATGAGTGCCAGGCCGCGGCCGGCGCTTAGGTCCTGGATGATTTTTGAGAACAGCAGGGTCGACTTGCCGGTGCCGGTCCGGCCGATGGCATAAAAGTGGTATCTGCGGTCCGGCTGGGCAATGCCGATGGTTTGTTCTGCATAGCCGACATAACCGCGGGCAAAGTAGGTGGGTTTGGGGTTAGCAGACATAGTGAAAGTGAAACAAGCAAAGGCATGGCAGATGGCAGCTTGCTGGCAGGTGCTTATTGCGAGGAACTTTCTGGGTCTTGCCCGGGGCCAGGCTCAGTGTCTCGCTCTTGCCCCTGGCCGTCAGGGTGTTCTTGTTGCATTGAGTCGCTGGTGGGTTGAACGAGTGAATCTTCTGCCTGATGTTCTTCGGCGGTGGCAGCCGCATCGCCCTCTTCCCGGAAATCTTCTAGTGTGGCACTTCGGGTCCCCCTTTTTCTTGCACAGCAGGAGTGCGTGGTGCTTGCAGGAGCTTGAGTTCCGTTTCCAACACCCCGATGCGATGGCTTTGGCCGGTAAGTTGGTGCAGGAGCTTGTCATTGCTGCTCTGCAGCTGCTCGATGTACAGCTCCTTGGCTTTGTTGCTGATTTCCAGGTCACGATTTTTCCACTTGAGTTCGTTCAGTTCTTGTTCGGATGCGTCTGCTGAACCGGTTTCAGAAACATTCGGAATGCTTCCGAAATCATTTGATTCGTTGCCGAAGGGTTCGGAAGCGGCAGGGCGTATTTCCGAAGCAGCAGGATTGGCTTCGGAAAGGTTGCTTTTGGCCTGCATTTGCTGCTTGTTTTGCTCTTCGGCGATGACGCGCTCGACGCTGATGGCTGTGATATAGTACTTGCCGTCATTTTCTTCGTAGTAGCAGTCTAGCCGGGTCAACCCTTGCCGGTTCGGGCGGCACCAGTTGATAATGCTGCGTTCGGTGCGGGCAACGCCTTTGTTTTCCAGTATTTTGGCGACTTCCCGCACGCTCAAGGTATGGTCCGGGGTTTTTTCGGAAAGCTTGAAATCGTTTCGGAAAGATTCCGAAGCAGGCGGGTTTTGTTTCCGAACTTTTCGGAAGCTTGCGGAAGGTTTCTTGGGCATGGTTTTATGATAGCACAAGTCGGGTGAGAGTTTAAGGGCGGTAGGGGATTTGGCGTCTGAGCGAGGTTAGAATTGCAGTTGGTATGATTTCCTTTTCCGGGCGCGAAACGGTGCGGGCAGGGGATTGTGTGGCCTGTGGGCGGGTGCCATTTCGTGCAAGTTGTGGCGGGTTCAGCTGCGCAGCAGCATCAAGGATGAGAATCGTTTTTTTGAATCGTACTGTCTGAGGTTAACCGAAATTGGGATGCGTTTGAATTTTCGTTTCTGTCCGGAGCATTTGTTCAAGCTCAATAACCCGGTTCAGACGGCGGG
>JAJFJH010000235.1 GCA_021774155.1 Nitrosomonas sp. | reverse complement strand
CTCATCCTGATACTCTTGCATGCGCTGATCACGTTGCTCGCGCAAGGTAATGCGCCCGTCAACCGGGATGCTGTCCAGAATAATATCGCTGCCGTGCCCGTCCTTATGATTCCACACTGCGCCGACCCGGTTCCAATATCCTTTACCGTCCGGTGTATCTTTAACCGAATAAGCAATTTGGTCAGGCTTACGGCCTGTGTTTGAATTTTCATCACTCATTTTTATTTCCTCATAAAATTGCCTGCATGCACTGTTACCGCTGGCTCGGTTGCAGGCATACCGGGCAGTGGATCAAGAAATGACTATTCTATTCGTCGATCTAACATCACAATCACCGGGCAAATATCGCCGTCATTCATTTCAACCAGTCCGCCGCCGCCAAGATAGAGACACTCATTCATACCCTTGTATGCGCCGTAATTGGTATAGCTGTACCAGACCAGCAGATGCGGCCCGACAGGTGAGATCATCAGCGCTGCAATGAGTATCAACAACCAGTGCCGCAGCAGATAAACAAGTCCGCGCAAGGTGATTGAGGCCCACCAATAAAAGCGGTATTTTTTTGGGGAATAGGTTTTCATTATTTTTTCTTCCTATAATCTGATTTTTACTTTCTGTTTAAATGGTTTGCCGTGGAAGGGGTTTATCCCGACCTGCGAGCGCCACGGTTCAATGGCTGCATAAGAGGTTGGCATGAATAAAATCGGGCGGTGCTGGCGGACAAACAAAATGCCTGCAAGCAATCGTCTGATCTCATCAGGGGTGGCCAAGGGACGGCCTGCTTCACTTACGTTTTCACTTAAACCTTGTTGCTCGACGCTACGGCTGGTTCCGATTGACATCATGGATTGATCCCCCAGCATTTGTTTGGAGATCAGTTCCAGTGTTTTGGGTGATCGTTGACCGGGTAGAAATTGCTTTACTTCCGTTTCGCTTAATAAAGTATCAAGCGCCGTTTTAGAATATGTCCGCTCAAATGCCGCCAAATCCTGAAAGATGAGATGTAACCGCAATCCATACGATCTACCCCATGTCAGAAGATTCTCAAGCCCATTCACTTTGTAGTTTGTAGCCTCATCCAATATGTAATAGACAGGCCGTCCTTTATTCTCGTGGCGTTTAACGGATGTCATGCAGCACCACTGCATCAAGCCGACAAAAGCCTTATACGCTTCCATGCGGCTGGCATCCGCGACAATAAATAATGTGGTGGGTTTTTTGCCTTCCTTTAGGTCACTCATGCGAAACGTTGAGCGGCCCATCGCCGGAGCCAAGCGCCCAAATGCGAATGGGGCCAAGGAAATTTGCGATCCCGTTATAAAACTATCGAATGTGCGGTTATCCCCGCCCGACATGAGGGCAATCAGGTTTTTCGCTCTGGCTCTAACCAACCCTGCAAACTCGGCCGCATCCTGCGGATCGTGCGCCTGCGCCCATTCGGTATGTTCAATAGGGAATGGACCATCGGGGTGTGGGTTTCCTTCAATATCGACTCCGGCGACCCAGCGGGCCATATCTTCAAGGCGTGTGCGGTTTTCTATTAACAGCGCGACTGATGAGAGTGTGGCGTCATAGAGATCAACCATAACCTCGAATAAAGTTCCGTCTGATGTCAGCCGCCTGCTGCCTTCACGAAAGTAAGAATTGTCCGATTCTTTGTCACCCGGCTCCGGCAGAATTTGTGCACCCATCTCACGCAAATCATCCATTACGTCCCGCAAACCGCCGGGACGGGTGAGATCATCGGCGATAATATCTAATGGATTGTAAGCATCGCCTTGACCAATAATGTCTGACCATAAATTGCCGGGGTTGAGAACGCGAACAATCTCGCCACGCGCTTCCAAAGCAGCTTTGCACATGCAGACCAATTCGCCTTTGAAATCGGCCACCACCTTACTGCGTAAGATACTCATGATGGCGGTGACAACGGTGTAAATACCTTTGCCTGATCCGGCAGGAGCAACGGTCATTGCATTACTGGCATATTCAAAAAACAAGGCAGGCATGGAGCCATCTATTGCCCGGCCCCAGAATGGCCCGGTCTTATTTTTGGTTAAATCGTTTTTGAATTCTTTCGTTTTGGCCCAAGCGGCGCTACCATGCTGGCCCGATGGCCTGCGACTACCGATAAAATCAATGAAGTGCGAAATATTTTCAAGCAGCCGAATAACAGCATGTAATGTGAATAATCCCGCCATCAAGTAAATAAGCGCGATAACCCAATCAACCTGTCCATTCACCATTGGTGAACCAAGGTTGAGCGCCCACCACACCAACCCAGCCGCAATTGAAGCAATTGCCAGCAGGCTAGGTTGGTTTTGATTGGGAGAATGTTGTGGGTTCATGAGTGTAGCAACTTATGAAGTTAATCCTGCCCACTAAAGGCTGGATCGTCCCTCAAACGTGGCTCCGGCTTTTTCCATCCAAGATTTCCACGCATCATTGATGTGCTGCTTCTCAAGCCGTTGAAATGCACCATTAGCGCTCACACCAACACCGATAAACTCAACATGGCATCCGGCAAGGATGTCCGGTGTTGGGTCAGGGAGTTGTTTTTTGTCAAAGACAAACTGCTTGCCTGTTAATTCTTTGCTATGTTCAATGCCATCGGTATAGGCGATCACTCTTGCATTTCCCGAAGCGCACTGAAACTCCCGATATGAATCTTCAAAAAATGACATTAGACGGGTTTCGTGTTGCGGGTTTTTAGCGGCTTCTTCAGCTTTGGCGACAATAGCTTTCTCCAACGCTACCGCCACATGTGAGGGCCGCATGCGTGCTGAAAGTTTTACGCGCTCGGTTAATTTGAAATTATTCAAGCTGCCATCACCGAATGTCATGACAGCTACGGTATCGCCCATTTTCATCGCCCTAACGGTATCTTTAGCATGCCTCGCAGCAGCGCTGCGAAACGTTTCAACCTCATTTGGATTAGATGACGATTGATCCAAAGAAAATGTGACATGTGCTTGTGACTGTGCATAGCTCACGCTATTTAGTGCAGTGAGTAAAAATGCTGTGGTGAATTTCATCTTCATTTGTTGTTACCTCTTTGTTTAAGAATGCGGTCAATGACGCTGCGAATATGCGCCACTGTGTGTTTTTTAAGGGTGTTAATTCGAGTCTTGATTCCTGATAAGTCAGGCTGCCTGCCGAACAGGCGGCCCAATGCTGAGGGTGATTTATCATCATGGCCGGTAAACAGCGACGGGTTGGCTTCAATTGCCGCCTCAGCGCGGTGTACGAATTGGCTGACTTGACTGGCAGCCAAAATCGCCGCGTTGGTTCTGATCACGTTATCACTGCGTTTTTTGAGTTGGGTGAGTTCATCCGCAGACTTACGATAGGCCTTCTCGTCTGCCAGCAATTGTGTCCATGCATGCTTGGCGATTTTGTAATTGGACAGAGCGCGGAAGATGGTGCGGGTATTCTTGCTGATTGTGTCGATACATTGACCACCTACGAATAGACCCATCACGGAAACTCCCATGACGCCCGCTACGAACAATGGAGCAGCGAGTACCAGATTATCTTGCAGCCATGTGACAATGCTTTGTCCTACGCTGTCAGCGCTTACGTCATCCACGGGCAAGCCAAAGATCGTATCGGGCGTTCCAGTGGTGGCCGTGGCAATCGCGCCCGGAAAAAGTAAAATCCCTAAAAACAGGCCGCCAGCCAGCACATAAAATGGTGCAAATATGGTGCTGAGATTGCGGATCAAGCGCACTGACCAAGCATTAGGGTTATCTTTGCTAATCCAATGATAAGTTAGCATAGCTATGATAGCTGTTGACGACAAAACACCCGCCGAGTGCTGCACCACCGGGTCTTCAACGCCTTGTAACAAGCCGCTGAATACACCGTAGGCAATCGCGATTTCTACACCGGCAGCGCATGAGAAAATTGCTATCGCAAGAGCCAAAGGGGGCAGTTTCCACAAGGCTTGATGCGCCATTTTTTTTAATTTATTTCTGGCGGCCGCCACTAAACCAAACTCATTTTCGTTCATTGTTACGGGTTTTGTATCGCTCATGTCTTATTCTCCAATTGGTCGCGCTGGTGCATTAATGCGCGGATGGTTTGCGGGATGCCCGCACCCGGTGGATTGGGTGTATGGTTGTCAGGATAGGTAAGGCTCAATATCAAATGGACGTTCACCATTACGCCACGCAGTAAGTCAGTCATTTCTTGTTCTTTCATATCAATGGCGCGTTGGTGCTCATCTGCGAGCGCTTGATAAAGCTGGACGTATAACGCTTCGCTTGGTGACTTTAGGTCGTACAAACCATCTTCGATCTGCTGAATAAAGGCTTCAGCAGAAGGTGATGAAGTATTTAAAGTAAAGGGTTTGAGTGTTTTCATGCGCTCTCCTTTCGGATGCGGGTAGCATCCGACTAATAAATCGCCGTTTATGGCGACTAAGTTGTAAGGAAAAAATGCGCTATGCGGTGTGGTTAACTCTGATGTGTTCCTCGCGGGAACTCTTGATTAACACCCACGCCGATAGCGTAGGTGTAATATTACGTCAAATAAGATAAAAGTCAAATATTATCTTATTTCTTATTTAGAATAGGAAAGGTGTGCTGTATGGAGGAATGTAATCTCGAATATGATCTATTTTGGTGCGACCCAGCCGATTGCTGAGCGCCTTAAACAAAACAGGATCACGTTCTCTCAATTGTTTTTGGTCGAGATAGTCTTGTTTCAGGGAAGGGGTGTAACGAACCAGCCACGACCCCCAGACTTCTTCCAGATGTTTGAAGGGATCGGTTCGTTTAACATACAGAGGATAGGTGTTTCCGCTAAGGTCGGGATCGGGAAGAGGAGAGGCCGATTCACCTTTAAGTGGTTCTAATTCTTTTAGATGTTCGCTGATTATTTCTTTTCTTTCAGGGAATGGGATAGAAGCAACTTCTTCGAGCGCATCTTTTAACTTTCCTCTTGCCTTATCCAGTTTATCCTTAGGCAATTCCACTTGTCTTTCTGCTACATAAGGGTAAATACCCAATATTTGCTCTAGGTTAGTTATGTCTAGACTAAACTCTTTAATTTTGTCAAGGATAATGTCAGCTTCGTGCGATATTTGATAATCATTACAAAATTCTTCTAACACCTCATCAGTGCTATTATTTTGGCCTCCATCATCGGCGGTAGCCCCTACTTCAAACAACAACTTGGCTACGGCAGTACAGCCTCTGGCACTGGCCCAGGTAAGCGCTGTACGTTGCTTGTTGTCGACGGCATGGATATTTACCCCTTTATCAAGTAGCAGTTTGACAACCGCAGCATGACCTTCGAGGCTAGCCCAAATAAGTGCATTGCGACCTTCATTATCGACAACATTAATATCCGCCCCACAATCTAGCAGCAGTTTGACAACTTCAATATGGCCTTTGAAGCTGGCCGCGAAAAGCGCCGAGCAACCCTCATAGTCAACGGCATGAATGTTTGTCCCTTTATCAAGTAGTAGTTTGGCGACCTTTACGTGACCTTCGAGGCTAGCCCAGATAAGCGCTGTACGTTGCTTATTGTCGACGGCATGGATATTTGCCCCTTTATCAAGCAGCAGTAGTTTGACCACATCATCAAAACCTGCAGCACTGGCGCAAATAAGCGCTGCAATATCCTCACTATCTACATCTTCAAATTTCCTCCGTTCATTTAGAAGAATGCCAAGATTATAGTGTGCAAACCCGTAATTAGGATCAATTTCAATGGCTCGATAGTAGGCTTGCTGTGCATCTTCATATTTCCTCTGCTTACTTAGAATAACCCCAAGATTATTGTATGCTTTTAAGTAATCAGAATCGGTTTCAAAGGCCCTGCGGTTGGATTGTTCTGCCCTCATTATTTTCTTGTCTACCTAAAGAAGTTTTTGTTCTGCCATTGCAGCAATATTTTAAAAAAGTTGGAAGTCTGTGGATGCGTAAGGGAAATTTTTCTAAAAAATACTATTAGAAGGGCAGCTAGTTTTTAGCTGATATTACGGTGCCTTTATTATATTCCACACACCAAGTTTCTGTAAATACGATGAACTTTCCGTCAACGGCAGAGTTAACCGCTTATTAACCCGTTCCTGTTAATGTAAAAGGGCGATTTTGCGTGTGTGGTAACGTTTTTTAAGCCAACGCTAACCGGGAGGCAGGGACAATGGGGCGCGGTGTGCCTGATATTTCAACAAGAGTGATTGAGGATAACAGCGTTATTCTCAATCTTCGGTATGGCTTAGTATACCGAAGCTTTTCGGCAGCATTGTTCCAAAGCGAGGCCGCCAATGGTTAAGCCAACGGACGAAAGCTTACGGGTTTCCGGCGGATTAACGAATATTTTCATTCATTGCGATGCGTGTTTGTCAGACGAGGAATTTAACCATCTGCGCGGACATAAACTCGCCGAAATTGAAACCAACATTCTACATGGACAGCTCAGCGATTCCGTCAGCGGTGTAATGGAGCGCGGTTCTGTCGTAAGCAACAGCGAATCCAAACAAGACCAAGAACGCAAAGCCAAAGAGCGCAGAACGACGCAGCTTGTCGAATTTGTTGAGCAAATCCGCGCCGATATTGAACAAATGAAGGCCCGTATCAAGGCGTTGGAAGATTCATTCCAAGAACTTGACGGTGATGCATGGCGGGAAAAACTAGCGCTTGAGATATTGGGCGCAGACGATATTCCGCAGCAGGAATCCGGCGAAAATATTGAAGCTTACCGCAAACGGCTGGAAACGCACCTCATTGAAGAAATGCTGAATCCCGATGGCGAAATTAAGGACAAATACAAAAATGATCCAAAATATGGCGATTATGCGGAATGGGCGCAGAAGCAATATCATCTGAGTAATGCCAAAGCGGTTGTCGCAGAGCTGGATAATGACAACACTAGTCCGCAGCGCCGGGAGCAAATCCTTGATGAAATGAAGGAGCGTGGTTATTTAGAAGAAACTATGCTCGCTGATCGAACCGCTGACAAAATAGACACCAAATCATCCTTACGTGACGTACATGACGGTCTTGAAGATCAGGCAGCAGAGCGAATTATATCAACTGATGCGGCGATGAAATTCAATTCATAGATTACTGGAACACCGGATTCGCATTTGCCGCACGTCTAGCAATGCTTTCAACTTTCTCCCGTACATCGTCAATAAAAAATAGTCCTTCCATACCGCCACGGATATGAAACGCAATGCCTGTGGCAGGGGCATCATTTTGTTCGAAGAAAAATTTGATATTCCTCATACCATGCGCTGTAAAATCACGCGTAAGAACGGTTTTGATTTGATCATCTGTGGCAGCGGGCTGCGTTCCCATCCGCACAGAAATTCCGACACTGTTTGGATTCTTTTCTGACCATTCGCTTCCCGCAACCCGCACACAAGGCTGTTTCCAGCAGGTGATGTAGTCTTCTTTTGCCGATAATAACTCATCTTGCGCAAACACAATTCCTGCGCCAAAAATCATACCCAAAACACAGAGAAACGCTATGTTTTTCAGTATCTTGCTCTGTGACAAAAGGGAACCATTTTGTCATAATTTGCATATTTCCTTGCGGCGGAATAACAGCCGATTTCGAGTGTTTTTTGCCGCAGCTTTTACATTTTTTAGTTGATCAGGAGTGTTTATGAAGGTAAGTCAGAAGGGTTCCCTTTTGTCTACCGCTAAAGGAGTGAAATGTATAAAGAGCACACGAACATGATGGAAAATTCTGGCCGCATTATCGGTTACGCCCGCGTCTCGACGGAAGATCAACATCTCGATCTTCAACTCAATGCTTTGAAGCTGGCCGGATGCAGCGCTGTTTTTGAGGATCACGGCGTGTCAGCCACCGCCAAACTTCGGCCCGGTTTTGAGCAAGCTTTATCCAGTTTGCAAGCAGGTGATGTTTTTGTCGTCTGGAAAATGGATCGTGCCTTTCGTTCGCTTAAAAATGCGCTGGATATTTTGGAAGTGTTTGAAAACCGAGGCGTTGCATTCCGGTGTTTGACCGAAAATATCGATACCAGCACCCCAATGGGAAAATGCATGTATCAGATACGTCATGCGTTTTCAGAGCTGGAACGTAATCTTATTCGCGAGCGCACCAAAGCTGGAATGGAAGCGGCGCGGCAGCGGGGCGTACATATCGGCAGGCCAAGAAAGCTCTCACATGTTCAGATTGTTCATGCGCAAGACCTGCTACAAGGCCATCCCAAAATCACCCTCAAAGAAATCGCGGGCAAATTCGATGTTTCTCCGCGAACCATCTACCGCGCACTCTCGTACTATGCCAACGCCGAGGAAAGGCTCATCGTCAATGCCGAATAACCAAAACAAAATTCGTCACTATCGAGCTGATATGAAAATGTGCGGTGAAATGATGCAAGATTTATCCCACTGTTTGGCTAACCGTCAGGGGGATGAGGCGATTGGGCTTTAAAGCGTACAACTACTTTCATGCCAACGTAATCGGTTGTAACATGTGAAAGAATGTGAAACTTTTTCTGAATATGAAATGGTTTAATGCAACAGGACACTTCTAGAGGCAGATTTATAATGTCATTAGAGGTGAATATGAATACACAAACAAAACGAGTGAATCCAAAATATAC
>JAJFJH010000234.1 GCA_021774155.1 Nitrosomonas sp. | reverse complement strand
CCCGATAGAGAATCTTGCCAATGCACCATGGCTGACGTTGAACGCATTCGAGGTGCCGGTCGCACCGCTGCCACTCACATCGATCGTGACAGCGCTGGCAGCGGTGTTGACCGTTACACTCTGTGACGACAGAACGCCCGCGGTAAAACTGCCGCTCGTTCCCAGTGACGTCGCGCCGGGATTTAATACCATCGCCACAGTACCGGTAAAGCTCGTGGCAGTGTTCCCGTTCGCATCCTGGGCAACCATCTTGATGTTGAATGCCGTGCCTGCGGTCTGGGTCCCGATGTCCGCATCGCTGGTGTTCGTGACTACGAAGCTGTTTACCGTGCCCGGGTTTACAGTAAAAGCGTCAGACTGACCCGTGATCGTCCCGTCCCGGGCCGTGATGCGCACGCTCGCTTGCGCTTTGGTGATATTCACGTTTGTTGCGGTCTCGCTCGTAGAACTTGTAAAGCTCAACGACGATGCCGTCAGCGTCCCGGTATCGTCACTCAACGTCACGGTACCTGTGTGGCTCACGGCATTCCCAAATGCATCCAGCGCATTTACCGTCGCACTGAAGTTCACGCCGGCCGTCTGCGTCGAAATGGCATTGATGCCGAAACTATCCAGCGCGCCGGGGTTCACTGTAAACGCACTCGACGTTTCCGTTTGACTCCCATTCGCCGTGTTGGCCACTGTCAGTTGCTTGTTCGACGAACCGCCGTTGAGTGATTCGACCGTAATGCTGCCGTTCCAGACACCCGACACAAAGGCATCGCTGACACTCTCAGACAGGGTGCCACTATTCAAACTCAGGTCTACCGTCCCCGTAAAGCCTGTGGCCGTGTTCCCCTGAGCATCCACAGCGGTAACCACCACGCCGAAAGCCGTGCCCGCGGTCTGCGGCGAACTGATGGTTGCTATTTGAAAATCAGAAACCGCGCCGGCGCCGACATTGAACGCATTCGAGCTGCCGGTCGCGCCGCTGCCACTCACATCGATGGTGACAGCGCTGGCGGCAGTGTTAACAGTCACACTCTGCGACGACAGCACGCCCGCAACAAAACTGCCGCTCGTTCCCAGTGAAGTCGCGCCGGGATTCAGAACCATTGCAACCGTACCCGTGAAGCTCGTCGCAGTGTTGAGGTTTGCGTCCTGGGCTACCACCTTGATGTTAAAAGCCGTACCCGCGGTCTGGGTCCCGATATCCGCATCGCTGGTGTTGGTGACCACTAAGCTGTTTACCGAGCCCGGGTTTACCGTAAAGGAGTTCGACGGGCCCGTGATTGTGCCTGTGGCGTTGCCGGCCGTTACGATCACGCCGGTCTGTGCTTTGGTAATATTTACATCCGTAGCCGTCTCGGAGGTCTCACTCGTAAACTCAAGAGTACTGGCACCGAGAGTCCCGGTGTTGTCACTCAACGTAACATCTCCGGTGTGGCTCACCGCATTCCCGAATGCATCCAAGGCATTAACCGTCGCACTGAAGTTGACCCCTGCTGTCTGCGCCGTGATTGTATCGAGGCTAAAGCGACTCAGTTGGCCGGCGACGATCGATACATTTGAGTTCGGGTCCGTTGGGCTTCCGGCATTGGTGGTAATGCTGACTGAATAGGTGCCGGTGGTGGTAGGATTGTCCACGATGCCTACAAAGACCTCGAAAGTTCCGCCCAGGACTGAGGTCGCTGTACCGCTGCCGTCGCGCGTAAACGTGACGGACTGGCCGGTAACCGCACCCAATGACCAGCCCCCATCGATATAGCCGCTAAAACCGAAGCGGGAGCCAATCGTCATATTGGTGTGCAGATTATAGCCGCTGTCAAAGGTGACCGTAATAGTGCCATTAGCCGCAATGGAAGCGCCGGCCCCCATGGTAAACGTAATGGTATATTGGGCGGCAGCACCAACAGTATCATCGTCAGCAGTGGCGCCGGCAGTCAACCAGGCAGGAAAAGCGAGTGAGGAGAAAACAAAGACGCCAACAAGTAAGAGCTTTAAGAACCGCATATCCATCCGGGAAATAAAATTCAGACCCTACTGGTCCAAAGTCAATGTTACTGCCCCGCTCAGTGCGGGAGCATTCTTGTCTAAACTATATTCTTTCTTTCGAACTGCTTCCGCAAGCTTAACGCCATCTTGATGAAGAAACAATTGCAAGTTGGCGCCTGCGGTTGTCCGCGGGTTTCTCACCAGCGAAATAAAAAGATCAACCCTCTCGCCCTGCGCGAGGCCCCGGCCCTCACCAGCCCTGAAAACAATGACCTGCCGTCCAACCACCTCAGTATGCAACCCGCCATTTATCGTCGTCGACGCAGCGATCAATACGCGTGAAAGGTCAAACCCTTGCGGAAAACTCAGGGACACAGCGCCTATGCTGGGCAACGAATCCTGCAGAACAAACTCAAACTTGTAGAGAGAGGCCTGCCCGACTTTCGCGTTCTCGGGCGCCACACTGAGGCCGCTCTGCGCAAACCCGACGGTCCAGGACAAGAGCAGCAAGACAGCCGCACAGGGCCAGGCCCGCAGGAAGGTTTTTGTATCAGGCAAA
>JAJFJH010000233.1 GCA_021774155.1 Nitrosomonas sp. | reverse complement strand
TTTACGATGTAATTATTATTTAATCTTATATTATTATTGGATGCATTAATTTCTGATTATAAATATGATATGTTTATATTAGGGCATTCAACTAAGGATATGTAGTATAAACAGCACGATTGGGTAAATGTATTATGCCTGGTACAAGATATATAAAAAACGTTTTTATTCTCGCCTTCCTGATAGCAGTATTCATCCCTTTTGTGAATTACTACTTCATACTACCTTCATTCACTCACTTTCTCGTTGAGGCTACGGAAAACGAGGCCATTAGGGTAAGCACTCATCTGTCGTCAATGATTCTCACTAATGATTCCGAATTGAACAAAACAAATGTTTCACGCTTCTTTAACACCGATAAAGCAGGCGCTTTTGTGAAAGACTTTAACCTTCTTGACATAAAAGTGTTTTCGCCTGAAGGACATGTCCTTTATTCCACAAAGCCCCATGAGGCAGGAAGGGATAGTGTACATCCGTATTTCAGCAGACTTACTGCTGCAGGAAGGCCGCTTACAAAAATCAGACAGGGAAAGCAGTCAATAGAGGGTGAAAGAGCTCCTATGGAAGTGGTCGAGACATTTATTCCGGTAATATTCAAGGGGAAATTTGCAGGGGCTGTTGAGATTTACAATGACATAACGACAATGAACAGGGCGCTCAGCAATGCAGGACTGCGCTCATCTGTGATTCCTCTTTTCATTATACTCGTTTTTCTCGGCTTAATTATTACGACAATGGTCAGGGCTGACAGAGATATTAACGACATACAGGTGGATACACTGCCGAAGATGTACAGGTCCCCTTTTTACTCCCTTATGCTGATTGCAGGGTCTATATTTACCGCAGAGACAATAATCATGTTTGTGATCCACTCCTTCCCTTTTCTTAACCTCGTGCAGGAGGCTGTCTTTGATTCCACTCTCCTGGTCATTATTCTTTCTCCTACGCTTTACTTCTTTCTTCTCCGGCCACTGCTCTCACACATATCCCGGCGGAAAACTGCTGAATCGCTTGTAAACCGGATGGCTTATTACGACGAACTGACGGGTCTGCCGAACCGCAGCATGTTCTCGGAGACCCTCAATAAGGCCATAGTGCATGCAGACAGATACGGCAATAGTATGGCAGTACTGTTTCTGGACATTGATGATTTCAAACGAATCAACGACACCCTTGAGCACCGTTTCGGCGATCTTCTCCTGAAAAAAGTTGCGGAACGTCTGACCAGATATGTCCGTGAAACTGACACGATTGCACGAAACGAACAAGACGGTTCCGATGTAAACATGGTGGCACGCCTGGGGGGAGATGAATTTAGTGTACTGTTAACAGATTTTAATACTTACGAGGACGCAGCCCGGGTGGCTCAGCGACTGCTGAATGCAATTTCACTGCCTTTTCAACTGGGTGAACACGAGATATTTATTACAACGAGCATAGGAATAGGCATATATCCCCAGGACGGTTATAATGCAGACGCTATAATTAAGAACACTGATACTGCACTGTATCATGCAAAATTCCGTGGGAAAAACAGTTTCCAGTTTTATGAAAAACGCATGAACGCATCATCAATGAAGCGCCTTACACTTGAATCCGAACTCCAGAAAGCCATAAAGCGCGAAGAATTCCTGCTGCATTACCAGCCGCAGATAGATCTTAAAAAAGGTAAAATGATCGGCGCCGAGGCATTGATCCGCTGGAACCATCCCGAAAAAGGGCTTATACTGCCTGGAGAGTTTATTAACGTAACAGAAGAGACAGGGCTTATCATTCCAATCGGGGAATGGGTTTTGAGGACCGTATGCTGGCAAAGCAGGATCTGGCAGAACACAGGCATTCCGCCGCTCCGCATATCCGTAAACCTTTCTTCCATGCAGTTTCTTAACAGTGACCTGCTTCAGATTGTCTCCAGTGTTCTGAGCGAGTATGCAATGGATCCCAGGCATCTTGAGCTTGAAATAACGGAGAGTATCCTGATGCATAACCGGGGAATTACCATAAATGTGCTGAATGAATTTAAACAGATGGGGATAAGGCTCTCGATAGATGATTTCGGCACGGGATATTCCTCTCTGGGCTACTTAAAGCAATTCCCATTGGACAGTTTAAAGATTGATCGTTCTTTTGTAAGTGAGGTCCCCGGCAATGAAGATGATGCAGCTATTGTCAGCGCTATCATTGCTATGTCCCACAGGTTAAACCTGACTGTGATCGCCGAAGGGTTTGAAACCATGCAGCAGCTTGATTTTCTGCGGCAGATGGGATGCGATGAAATTCAGGGATTTCTTATAAGCCGCCCGCTCTCCACCGAGGATGCAACGTATTTCATAGCAGGCAAAAGTGAGGTACCTCTGTCTTAACGCATCTTTCCCTTATAAATTAAGTCGTTAAACCATAACTTCTCAGCCCTTTATCAGATGACCATCTTTCACGATAAACTCCTCCTAAATATTAATCCATCCGTATACAAATGACCGTAAAACCACTTAAGAACTTCCTCTATTAATCCGATAATAAAGGAACACTTATAAAATGCTCATCATTTAGTGAGGATTGCCTTATGCTCAGAAAAAACCTTATATATCTCTTCTCTATTGTGATAATGGCAGGACT
>JAJFJH010000232.1 GCA_021774155.1 Nitrosomonas sp. | reverse complement strand
CGTATGAAGGAAGGCCAGGATAAGATTTATTTTGTTACTGCAGATAGCTTAAACGCAGCAAAGAGTAGCCCTCATTTAGAAGTTTTCCGTAAGAAGGGAATCGAAGTGCTCCTGTTGTGTGAACGAGTCGATGAGTGGTTGGCTTCAAATCTCAATGAATTTGATGGTAAACCTTTGCAGTCAGTAGCAAAAGGAAGCCTTGATCTGGGTGACTTAGAAGATGAAGCAGAAAAAGAAGAAAGAGAAAAGGAGTCTGGTGAGCTACAGCCATTGACTGAGAAAATGCAAGAAGTTTTAGGTGAGCGCGTAAAAGAAGTGCGTATTACCTTGCGTTTAACCGAATCACCCGCCTGCTTGGTAGCTGATGCCCATGATATGGGTGGAAATCTAGAACGGTTACTTAAATCAGCCGGTCAGCAGGTTAATCATACAAAACCAATCTTAGAAATCAACCCACACCACCCAATGGTTAAGGGTCTAAATATTGATGATGAACGGTTTGAAGACTGGAGTAATCTGTTGTTTGATCAAGCGCTATTGGCTGAAGGTGGCCAGCTTGATAATCCGGCTGTTTTCGTTAGGCGGCTTAACGAACTACTACTATTGTCAAAATGATGATGTGATAAATACCACATATTTAATTCGTTGTTACAGATATATTGTCTCAACGGAAGACATTCTCGGGAGTTTTCTTCCGAGTTGAAGTAGTTAAAATCTCGCTTGATCGAAGGCCAGCCCATGCTAGCATAGGCTTATTCACTTCCGATTGAGCAGTTGGCCTAAAGGAATTTTAAGGTGTGACAATTTGTCGCATATCTATTTTCACTCTTCTTGTTTATAATTTATTGCAATTATTTGGGGATATTAAGCTCTGTTTTGAAAGTGGTTTTTGCCACTCGATAGCCAAGGTTAGTTGAACCCAATTGGCTATTTGACTAAGCGTTATCGTGAGAAAAATCGATATTGTTGCAAACGTTAAATCAAAAGATAATTTTCATGCAAAGTTTGCTACTCCATTTGCGGTTGTGGGTGTGCGTACGGAGGATGAATGGTTGGTAGATATAGATTACCTGCCATTCGATACAACGTTACTTGCACCACAAAATCCGCTTGCATTTGAAGTGTGTAATCAGTTGCAAGCGTATCTTAGAGATCCAGATTATGAATTTGATCTGGCGCTACATGTTCGAGGTACACAATTTCAGCAGCGTGTATGGCAAGCCATTAAGGCGATACCATGTGGCCAAACGAATAGTTATGCTGATATTGCAAAACAGTTACATTCATCACCCAGGGCGGTGGGGGGAGCATGTGGTGCAAATAACATACCCATAGTGATCCCTTGCCATCGTGTTATAACTAAAAATGGTGGATTAGGGGGGTTTATGAATGCAAATGATGGACAGCCTTTAGTGATTAAACGTTGGTTATTACAGCATGAGGGTGCTTATGCCTAACGTGAATTTATTGGATGAGTTTTCTGATACCTTGTGGCTAGAAGATGGGTTGTCGCACAATACGCTCGAGAGCTATCGTAATGATCTGCGTCAATTTGGTAATTGGTTAATAGAGCATCAAAAAAGTGGTGGAGAGCTTATTAAGGCGACACATACAGATTTGCTTGAATTTCTTGCCCACCGCGTTGAATCTAATGTTAAGGCCAGCACAGCGAGTCGTGAGGTGTCGAGTCTAAAACGGTTTTATCGTTTTTTATTGCGACAAGGGCGGATTCATACTGATCCTAGCCTAAATATTTCGACGCCAAAGATTTCACGTCACCTGCCTGTCACCTTGACTGAAAATGATGTTGAATTGCTACTTGCTGCGCCAGATATCAATCAGCCACTAGGTGTGCGTGATCGGACAATGTTAGAAGTGCTCTATGCCAGCGGGTTGCGAGTGTCCGAATTAGTAAATCTCAGAACATCTCAGCTCAGTGAAGATATGGGGGTGGTGCATGTGAGGGGAAAGGGCGATAAGGAGCGACTTGCCCCTTTGGGTGAAGAGGCCCTGGAGTGGATCCATCGCTACAATAAGCAGGTTAAGCCGATGTTGTTGAATGGTAGAGTGTCGGACACTGTGTTTGTAACAACGCGTGGTTCTGGTATGACTCGTCAGGCATTTTGGTATCTTATCAAGCGCCATGCAAAACATGCGGGTATTGATAAGTCGTTATCACCGCATACCTTACGTCATGCATTTGCGACCCACTTGTTGAATCATGGTGCGGATTTGCGCGTTGTTCAGTTATTGCTGGGCCATGCTGATATCTCAACGACGCAAATTTATACGCACATAGCGAGAGAGCGTTTAAAGCAGTTACATACTCGACATCATCCGAGGGGGTGAGCGATGAGATTGAGTGACTTGGGTTTTTGACCTGTTCATTTTGTCTTATCTTTTCTCATTCCGCCAGCTATCATTTTGTATTCAAACAAACGACATTCCAACGCGCCGTTAAACAATGGCGTGCGGCGTGATGTACTAAGTCGCATCAATTTAGGTAGCATCGGGTCGCCGGTGAAAATATAAGCATTCCAGCCACTAAATTTTCTTTTGAGTGTGTCACCCACCTTAGGGTAAAGCGCTGCTAGTTTCTCTTGCTCACCAATACGTACGCCATAAGGTGGGTTAGTCACGAGGATGCCTGTCGGTGTCGGTGCGGAGATTTCAAGCATATTAGCTTGTTTTAACTGTACGACATCATCTAGTCCAGCGACAGTAAGATTAGTTTGGGCTGCCGTTAATGCGTCTCCATATAAATCACTGCCAAAGATGGGTTGTGGACTGGATGGTTGTTGCTTTGCAATTGCTGCTTCTTTTAAGTTATTCCAGAGTAGGGTGTTGAACTGATTAAGGCGTTCAAAAGCAAACTGACGTTTGATGCCGGGTGCGATGTTGAGCGCCATTTGGGCGGCTTCTAACAGAAACGTGCCGCTACCGCACATTGGGTCCAGTAATGGTGTGCCGGGTTTCCAGCCAGATAAACGTAAAATTCCTGCAGCTAGGTTTTCACGCAACGGTGCGTCTCCCGCCGTTTTTCTCAGTCCTCGTTTGAATAATGCGTCACCGGATGTGTCCACGTACAAAGTGAATCGACGTGCATCTAAAAAACCATGGATGCGGATGTCGGGTTGAACCGTATCAACGCTGGGGCGTTTGCCGGACATTTCACGAAATTTGTCACAAACAGCATCTTTGATTTTTAATGTAACAAAGTCCAAGCTACGTAATGGGCATTTAATGGCAGCTAAGTTAACGCGTATGGTATGTGTCGGTGGAAACCAATCATTCCAAGGTAGCGCATAGGCTGCTTTGTATATTTGGTCTTCATTAATATACGCTTGATCGGCAACTTGCCATAGGACGCGACTCGCAATTCGGCTTTCTAGGTTTGTGCGGTAGCATGTTTCCCAGTCACCTTGAAAATATACGCCGCCATTACTGGGCTTCACGCAAGTTGCACCCAGTTGTTCTAGCTCATCGGCAAGTATTGACTCAAGTCCACGAGGACAGGGCGCAAAGAAACGAAGTGGTTTTGGTTTCATATTTGGTGCAAAATTAACCAATAATCCTGGTGATTATTTCGCTTTCCATATACCCGTCGCAAGTAATGTCCATGCGCTTAATAATGAAAGACCACCAAATGGTGCAACCATGCCGAGACCGCGCATACCCGTTAGACTTAATACATAGAGGCTACCGCAAAATAAAATAATGCCGACCAGCATTAACCAGCCTGAAATGGTGATTAATTTAGACTTAGTAAAGTGTAATAACAATAGTCCAACCATGATGAGAGCAAGCGCATGATAGAAATGGTATTGCACGCCGGTATGAAAAACAGCCAGCATATCTGCTGATAGACTATGTTTAAGACCATGCGCGCCGAACGCGCCGAGTGCAACACATAAGAATGCATTGATAGCACCCAGTAATAAGAAAGTTTTGGGCATCGGAGA
>JAJFJH010000231.1 GCA_021774155.1 Nitrosomonas sp. | reverse complement strand
CTCATGTATTGTACCGATTTTCATTCTGTGTTGTGGTAATCCTCATTTCTCAACAGCGAATCAGGATGACGATCGAACGAGCTTTACATTGTACTGTCGGTTTTGCAAGGGTTTTGTAATGCAATGGATGCCTGAGGCAGTTCACCCCACTGGGCGAGAAGACTGCATGAATTTGGACATACGATCAAGCTCATGTCACCGCAATTCGTAAAACCTTATGTTAAGAGCAACAAAAATGATATGGCGGATGCTGAGGCGGGTTGTGAAGCAGTTAACCGGCCAAACATGCGTTTTGTGTCAATCAAGACTGTTGATCAACTATCAGTGTATCGCGCTAGGCAAGGTTTGGTTAAAGCACGAACTGCACAAGCAAACCAGATACGCGGCCCACTTTCTGAATTCGGTATTGTTATGCCACAAGGGATACGTTCGGTTAGTAAACGGGCGCCTGACACTCTAGAGGATGCTGAAAATGGCTTGCCAGAAACTATGCAATGTAACAAGAACGTTTCCGCCGTTGCTCTGGCGAACAAAAACACGCGTGCTATTTGGGCGTTGCTCGCTAAAGATACTATATTCCATCCCAATCACACGTCGGCAGCTTCCGCTGCCTGATCGAGGAGAACGAATTAAAATCTACGAATAACACCGGGCTAAAACGAGATTAAGGAAAAAGACTTTCACCGATTGCACAGGCAATCATGACATGATGGCAAGATAGGTTAGACCGTGGTTGGGTAAGCTCGTCTGGGGGCAAGCACTCCGAGTACGTTATCGTGATAGAGCCTTGGCATAATGCGGGCGTCCATGTACGTCTCCTGAATTCTCTTATCTTCTTATGTTTTACTTATAGATTAGATCCCATGTCGTTTTAGCTCCCCGGTTAATTTCCCGGTCAAATCCATCATAAACATCCGCGCGACACTCACAACGCCCCAAATCGGACGCGTAATCAAAGGTTTGTTTTTTTGTACCACAAAGTGACTGCCTACCGCCAAAATATATCCCTGCATAATGGCAATGAGTACCAACCAAATATTCAGGGTAAAGATTCCCGTCAGTCCGATAATACAACCCACAAAAAGCGCAATATAGTGACACAATCGTGTCGTCTTTTTCGAATGCGCAATCAAATAACAATTCCAATAATCATCATAATTTTCATACTGTGGCAACATATCCACCCCTAACTTTAAAGATCGTTTTAGTACAAATAGTAACCATTTGTCATATTAGCACAGTCTGTGTCTTCTCACTTGAGACCTAGCCTGAACAAAATGGGTGGAAGAGGTTGTCAGGCCCAACATTAATACATTTCTATGTTAAATTCCAACCATAACAAAGCCTTTACGATTATTGATTTTTAGTAAATTTACTGAAAATACAGTTTATATCCGAAGCTTCGCCTCTCGACCACAGAAAGCAAACAGATTTCAATCGCTCCAACAACTTGAAAGTATCTTGTGGTTTTGATCATCAGGGCGACGAGTCTAGGTAAGGATTATTATTCTCATTCTCAGTGAGTGTTTGCTTATCAGTAGTCGAAAAATGATAATAAATTTCATTCAGGTAGTGTGTGACATCGGTAATTTCGCCTTTGCTCCAGCCAATTTTAATGTTGTTCTGCCAGCGACGCACCTGAAATTTTAAGCTTTACCAGTCTGCCGCCAGCGTTTTCTCACGCCAATGAACGATTGTCGTGTGGCATGTGATGCAGTGAGTTGAATAGAGCAATTCGTCATGCGTTTGACTATGCCCTGATGAAGCATAAGCCAAGGCACCCGCTGCCCAAAACGGATATAACGCTATAATAAGCTTCTTTGTCCCAGGCATCCGCATTCCTCCAGGTTCAGAGCCAATTACTATTGTCAGCGTCAATTATACGTCAGGGTAATGGAATGTTTTTAACTTCCTCGTTACTTGCTTTTGGCAGATGGGTCTTTAGTACACCATTCTTGTAGCTTGCATCGGCATCATCTGTACGTACATTGCGTGGTAGTGGAATAGCACGCTGAAATGCGCCATATGCACGTTCCATAATATGATAACTGCTGTCATGAGATTCGCGTTCAATACGCTTCTCTCCACTTAGATAAAGTACATTGCCATCAATCGTAATTTTTAAATCTTCTTTTTCCATGCCAGGCACTTCTATCCGTATCAGTATCTCTTTGTCTGTTTCTTCCACTTCCCCAGCCAGCAAACTCCAGTTTGGGAAGCTAGTAAGCGAATAACTACTTTCTGCGTGTTCTTCATCTTTGTTACGAGTAAAGTGTGTAAGCGCCTCATTACTGCGACTAAGTAGCTCATGCCAGCCTTCAGTAAGATTTTCCCACGTGCGACTCACTTCACGGCTGATTCTTTTTCTTACCTGTTTAAAGGAATCCAGCATATTCACCCCCTTTTATTTATCCACCAGCCCTAAAATATTTGTTATTCGGTTAAAAATACTATTTCAAGATGCGTTTGATTTAACATTGCCAATCAACGTCAATTAAGTTTTTCTCTTTGCTATAAACAAATACCAGGCAACTTTGATAAGCAGTGTATAAAGCCTCACCAATCTTGTGGGTAAATCAATGTCAGTCGTTGTTATCAATGTTTATATGCACGCCACCTTTCACATCGGTAATCCGTTTGCGCGGGTGCTTCCGCCTATCTTGATACACTTCAATGCAGCTTGAATAAGCAATCCACCTCGCGTGGTTTTTATCCTTCGCCTTGTAACTGTCGTGCAACTGTTCCTGCGATACTTTTTTTCGTCAGGTAGCAGTCTGGTTAAATTGATAAGGCGTCGTTTTAGTACTCATAAAATAATCACCTTTGATCTAACTATTAAGTAAATTTCAGTACACAACACTGACATGCTGTGCACTGAGACTGATCAATCAATTTTTTATGTATGGTCCTAACAAAAATGAATCAGACAATATAACTTCCAGATTACTTAATTTTTATCTGCTTGGCAGCTCGTCCGTTTGTTTTAGGCAGAGTCAGTTCAAGCATGCCGTTTTCATATTTGGCCTGAGCATTCGTTTCATCTACATCATTATCCAGGTTGAAACTTCGGTAACTTGAACCTTGATAACATTCACGCCTGATAACTCTTTCACCTTCCTTTTCCTCTTTTTCTTGTTTTGTCTCAGCGCTGATAGAAACACGATTGCCATCGACTTGCACCTTGATATCATCTTTGTTTGCGCCAGGAATTTCTGCTCGTATGGTATAGGCTGTGTCGTTTTCACTTAAATCAACCTTAATCAGGGAACCGGCTTCCATTTCACTCAGTAATGGGCGCATTCCAAAATCCTTTAGCCAACTATCCATGTTGATGAACGGATCGAAGTGGTTGACGTCACTAAAAAGTGGGGAGTGTCTAACGATATTTACCATGGTATTTTTCCTTTAAAAGATAAAGGGTTATTTTTTGATTTAATTCATTTATTGAGATTTAATTGAAAGGAATGGGCAATCAATTAGTTGCATCTATTTATGGTCTATTTCCACTTCGGCTTCCAGCCAATCTTGCACTGCGTCAGTACCATTACCTTTGAAATCACGCTTTTCAGCTCGAAAATAAGCAGCAGTCGCAATCATCTTATGACGATCACCGCTATTCTTTGTACCGTTAGCCTTGCTCGCTAAAATGTTTTTCTTGCTTTTAGGTGGCTTGGCGTCAGTTTTTTTAGTACTTGTTTCACTATTTTTGCTTGGCATCTAAACTTGCTCCTATTATTAAATTGAAAATTAAGGTGCCTAACTGATTAATTTTCATAAAAAAACAACGTTTACTGTTGATCGCTAACCTATGAATGTAGGCAATCTTTATCTTCAGTAGCGTGGAATGATGAATGACTGCCATAATCTCCAAGAATAGAAAGAATCCGTTGGAAATTGGCCCGGATAGTGGCGGGCGAGCGGTTTAAGTAAGCCGCAAGGACTTTGGTGCTTGTTGTTTGCAAAACCAGGCTTGTTTCTAGTAGTTTACGCAGGGAAGGCGTCAGCGCTTTCTTGTCGTTTAAATCCTCAACAAGACAAGATACGTGCATTTTTGCGCGCCTTAATTGACCGATTTCATTAATTTTACGATTGGTTTTTTGCTGATTTAAATGAGTATTATCTTGGGTTTTTCGTTGCTCGGCATTGATCATCATTGTCTTCTGTCCTCTCTAATCTCTCTATTAAGACTATCCAGTAGCAGCCATTTATAAACTTAGCCTTAGCCGCCAACCAATAAAATGGTTTTTGACGAATAATTAACTCTTATGCAATTGCTGCACCAAAAGTATCAAAGTATCGTCAATAATAAAATAGGTGCTGACACGTAAGGGGTACCCCTTACGTGTCAGCACTAATTTCTTTTCTTGATGTTCTTGGTTAAGGTGTCGAACATGGAAATGCGACAAATTTTTCTGCATATCTATCATTTTATTATTTATTAGTAAGAGCTTTTAAATGAGCGTTAAAACACTTACATTCGCATCTATATTTGTTCTTCTATTGGCAATTGCATTTGTATTTGTATTCTCTGCTTTTGCCGGCGCTGATGAGGAAATTGAATGGTCGCAGGTTCCGCCCAAGGTTCAGAAAACCATCATTGAATACATGCAAGACGGAGAAATTGAAAAAATAGAAAAGGAAATAAAGAAAAAGAAAGTGCTCGTGAGCATTTATGCAGCCAAGGTAAAGAAACCCGATGGCAAGAAGATTCAAATTAAAGTCGATGAAAATGGCGTATTGATTGAACTTGATGACGATTAATTCCAGAACGGGTATTTTTACACTTGTACAGTTCCATAGAACGGAAAAAATCGTACACTAAAGGATCATTTTTCCTAACCTAAATATTGCACCAGCACATTAAATTTCAGCTTGTCTTGTAACTTTCATGGTTATTGATCTTTGGGAAATTGAGTAGATATACAGTTTGTACCCTTGACTTCACTTGCTGGTTTAAACTTGCTCTGGTCTGAATTGAACGTACATACTCTCTACGTCGCGGAATAACTGCACCTCCGATCGCGAGCACACTCAATTCAGGTCAGTTCAGCGTTTACATTCCAGCAACTGGTGCAATGTTCAGGCTAAGTAGATATCAAGTAACATTATTAAAGTGAAGTAACTCTGGGCGTGGAACGTGATTCAGAAATCGCTGTGTTCGATTTTGATGAATGTGATCCGAGGTCAAGGCGATGATCCATGTATTGACGGTTGAAAAAAGTTTGGGGTGTAAGCCACACAAGGTAGATGAGACATAACAAGAGAAGGATATCCCGATGAATGGCAACCTTAATTGGCAATTTGATGTTACGGCCATAGACTGGTTGACCGCCATTTCTATGTTAGTCATTCTGTCTGTTGTGGGTGCTGTAGCCACACGTCACGGTTACTACAAAGCATTTAAAAAGCCAAATAGTCAGCCAGATGATTTGGCTTCGACAACAGAAAGCTGGTACATCAAAAGCGCTAAGGCAACCTTAGTAATGCTGGATACAACCCCAGACGGTCTATCCAAAGAAGATGCAATTAACAGACTTGCCAAATACGGGTCAAATCGCCTTCCCGAAGCAAGAATACGCGGCCCGCTGATACGGCTTTTCTACCAATTCCACAATGTTCTGATCTATGTGTTGATCGTTGCGAGCGCCATCACTGCCATGTTGGGTCACTGGATAGATGCCAGTGTGATCCTTGGCGTGGTACTTATCAATGCTGCGATCGGATTCATGCAAGAAGGTAAAGCCGAGAACGCTTTGAGAGCAATACGGCAAATGCTTTCTCCAAATGCAATGGTCATGCGTGATGGCCGACAAATGAGCATACGAGCTGAAGAATTGGTACCCGGTGATATCGTCTTATTGCAATCAGGCGATAAAGTGCCGGCAGACCTGCGGCTGTTCCGGGTCAAGGGACTGCAAATTCAGGAAGCGGCACTAACAGGGGAATCGGTGGCTATAGAAAAAACCACAGAACCCGTCATACAAGAGGCCGTAATCGGCGATCGGCACTGCATGGCGTACTCGGGCACCCTTGTGACACATGGGCAGGGAGTCGGTGTAGTGGTTGCGACCGGCGCACAAACTGAACTTGGTCATATCAGCATATTGGTTGCTGATGTTGAATCTGTGACGACGCCGTTGTTGCGCCAGATGGCCCAGTTTGGTCGCTGGCTTACCGTAGCCATCTTGGTGGTCGCTGTGGTTACCTTTGCATTCGGCGTATTACTTCGCGATTATGGTATTACTGAAATGTTTCTGGCTGCTGTCAGCTTGGCGGTGGCCGCGATACCCGAAGGATTACCCGCCATCATGACCATTACGCTGGCTATTGGCGTACAGCGTATGGCCAAGCGTAATGCGATTATCCGCAAACTTCCAGCTGTCGAGACGCTGGGGGCTGTAACAATCATTTGCTCAGATAAAACCGGCACACTGACTCGCAACCAAATGACCGTGCGTACGATAACGACCGCCGACAATCAGTTTGAGCTTGGTGGCACAGGCTATGATCCTCACGGCGCAATTTCCCTGACAAATAGAGACGTTCTCCCAGAGGAACGTCCGCACCTGCTAGAGGTGTTACGTGCAGCGGTACTTTGCAATGATGCCTCGCTAGAACAGAATAACAGTGAATGGCGTGTACATGGCGACCCTGTGGAAGGGGCATTTCTGGTAGCTGGTTTAAAAGCAGGTCTGGATACTGAAGCAGAAGCAAAACAATATCCCCGTACGGATCTCATCCCTTTTGAATCTGAGCATCGTTTCATGGCAACACTGCATCACAGTCACATCGACGATGCCTTCATCTTTCTCAAAGGCGCCCCTGAGCGTGTATTAGAAATGTGCATTCATCAGAGGGCTGGTGATGGCGATCAGCCTCTGGATAGAAATTACTGGTTAACCCGCATTGAAGAAATGGCGCAGCAAGGTCAACGAGTATTGGCAATTGCTGTCAAGCCGGTAAGTTCCGAACAGATAGAACTCAGTTTCAGTGATGTAGAAAATGGCCTGATTATGCTGGGCATGTTTGGGTTGATTGATCCGCCGCGCGTAGAAGCTATTGAGGCAGTGCAATTATGTGGTAGAGCAAAAATCCGCGTGAAGATGATTACTGGTGATCATGGCGCTACCGCTCGTGCAATTGCCCGGCAACTAAAACTCATTAATGTTGATGACGTACTCACTGGGCAGGAACTGGACTTAATGAGTGAGGATGAACTACGGCAACGTGTACAGGACGTTGATGTGTATGCGCGTGTCAATCCTGAGCACAAGCTGCTTTTAGTCAGGCTGTTACAGGAACAAGGCTTAATCGTAGCCATGACGGGGGATGGTGTAAACGACGCGCCGGCTTTGAAACGTGCCGACGTAGGTATCGCCATGGGTCAAAATGGAACCGAAGCAGCGAAGGAAGCGGCCGAAATGGTGCTGGCCGATGATAACTTTGCATCCATTGCCCATGCTGTAGAAGAAGGCCGTGCGGTTTACGACAATCTTAAGAAGGCCATTCTCTTCATTCTACCAAGTAGTGGTGGTGAGGCATTGATTATCCTTGCCGCCGTCTTATTTGGTTTTCATCAGTTACCTCTAACACCAGTACAGATTCTTTGGGTAAACATGATTACGACGGTTACCTTAGCGCTGGTGCTGGCATTTGAGCCGCCGGAACAGAATGTCATGCAACGTCCGCCACGTGATTCCCATGAACCGTTACTGACACTTTATCTTACTTGGCGCGTTGTTTTTGTCTCTATAATTTTAATGAGTGGAACATTCGGGCTTTTTCTTTGGGAAATGGAGCGCGGTGTCAGTATTGAGTATGCACGTACAGTGGCAGTGAATACACTGGTAATGTTCGAGATTTTTTATTTATTCAATTCTCGTTATCTCTCCGCATCGGTACTTAATTGGGAAGGTTTAACAGGTAACCGTTATGTACTGATCGCCATTGCTATTCTCATTATCTTTCAGCTAGGTTTTACCTATCTTTCACCAATGCAATCCTTATTTGGCACAACAGCAATCGACTTTAATGTATGGCTACGCATTGTGCTCGTCGCATCTTCTGTTTTATTCCTGG
>JAJFJH010000024.1 GCA_021774155.1 Nitrosomonas sp. | reverse complement strand
GATTTCTTCTGTACTTTTTGCGCTAGGCGATACCTTCATATCTGGCGTGGGTGGTGCTTCAGCGACTAATGTTTCGTCGTTTGGTGTTTTCGCCTGTTCTTCTGCTGGTCGCGGGTTCTGAATGCGATCAATACGGTCATTAATGTCATCGAAGCCAACTTTCAGTTTCTCGATCATTGGAACAGAAACAACCGCTTCATTGGCTATATTCTCAACACCGCTTTCTAAGTCGTGTATCAGCTCACCCAGATGCATGGCACCCGCCATGCGCGTACTTCCCTTGAGCGTATGCAGCGCTCTTAGCAATGCCTTAGGGATATGAAGATCTTGTGGAAGAATGCTCCAAGCACGTAGTTTTCCTTCAACTTCTGGTGTGAGTTCTTGTGCTTCTTCAAAAAATACTTTCCATAGTTCCGGGTTAATATCGGTTTGTTCATCGTAGGGCTCGGGTTTTGGCTCTGCTGGAACACTTGCTGGCATTAACAGTGGACTTGAGAGCAGTCCTTGGTCGGTGGCGATACTTGTTTGTAGTTTACTATCTTTGGTTTCTACGGACTGTTCTTCTTGTCCGAGTAATTGAGCTAACTCTTGTGCGAGTACTTGACCTGTTTGTAAATCTGATGCGCTTGGTAATCGTCGGCTATTAATACTTTGCAGCATGATATCCAGCAGCGTAATGATTTCTCGTACACATTCAAGGCTGGCTTTGTTCGGCTGCAAGTCGTCTTCCTGGAGGAATAATAGCCATTGTTCCACAGCGGAGACAAGGTCGGCAATGAATGTGAACCCCAATGTTTGGGCTGTACTAGATAATGTGTGTGCGGCGAGTACAAAGTTATCATTCACCGTAGCGTCGTCTTGCAATGCTAGCGTATTAAGCTCATTTTCAAGTGTGTTGAGGTGTTGATAGGCTTCGTCAATAAAAATGTCGAATAAATCGCGTGGGATAGTCAAGTCACCAATAATAATATTAGTGTTGGCGTCTTCTTCTGGTGTTGGTTCAGATTGAGTCGCTTCAGCATCGTTGGATTTGTCTGATGTGAGTTCGTTAATCAGATGTTGTAACTCTGTCGCATCAATTTCAGTGGTTCCATGCTGCCTCAGATTGTCACACCATGAACTGAATGTTTCATGTGCTCGAGTAACTAGATGAAGTAATTCTTCTGTGATGGGTTTCTGGTCATTGGTCCAGAAGTCTAAGACTTGTTCCATATCCCAGGCTACTTCACCGAGGTCATGTAATTTAACCATGCGCCCACTACCTTTCAGTGTGTGGAAGCCACGTGCGAGTGAGGTTATTGATTCAGCTTGAGCGACATTATCACGATAGGCTTGTAGATTGCCCGATATTTCAGCAAGCACTTCGTCGGTTTCTTCAAGGAATATGCTGAGTAGTTCTGGGTCAACGGCGGTTGTTTCTTCTGTTGTTGATGCTTCATCATTTGTCAGTGTTGCATCGGTAACTGCATTTGTATTCACCGCGTCTTCTGGCGATGTTGTCGTGTCAGGTTCAGTCATCACGGCGTCATCAAACTGTGCGATGGCCATTTCGATAATATTGTTATCTTTTGGTTGTGCGTTCTTCAGTGCTTCAAGGAAGAAACCGAGACTGCTGATACCATTGGCGATGAGTGACTGTTCGGATGGCGTGACTTCATGCGCAAGATCGGAGAATTTGTCGACTAAATTGCGACAATGACGCAATAAGACATTGGCGCGATCAAGTTCAGATATAGCTAATACACCGGCTATTTGATTTAACAGTGGCGGTATTTTTTGCAAATCGGGACGTAACGTTGGATCAACAAAGAACTTGTCCAGTATGCTTTCTATTTTTCCTAAGTTAGCCAGTATTTCAATGGCTGCTTGCGCGTGTAATGCTTTTTCTTGCGCATAATGTCTTGTTTGAATTGGGCCGGATTCATCGAGTAATTCAGTGTCGTCTTCGCCTGTGGTGATAAGACGCAAACGTGCAGCTACGGTCTCAACCTGATCTGGGTATTTTGGCGACAGTTGGTTAAAGTCCTCAAGTGAAGCCTGCACCAGTAACAGTGCAGCAGCTAATTCCAGTGCCAATGCTTCACTCATATCTTGTGGTTGAGTGTGTAAATGGGTGACAGCATCATTAATTGCAGTAATGAGTTTTTCAAATGGTGGACAGTTGGTTTGAATGACTAATTGTTTGAGTTCTTCAGTATGGGCGTGAAGTGGCTCAAGATTTTCATATTCACCTGAGCTAAATTTATCCAAATCGTCAAAAGTCAGCTCCAAGGTTTTACGCATGGCTTCAAGCGCTGTTTGCAGTGCTGCCTGCTCATCAATTGTTTGAGAAATGTTTGATGGGTCATTTGAGGCGGTGAGTTGATTGGGCCATTCATAGGTGTGGCTGATTTCACGAATGCGCTCGCTGTCGGCGTTGCTGCTTGCGACTTGATAAAGGACGTCGCGCATGAGCTGGCCCGGTGAGGATGGTCTGCCATCAGCCAAGCGACGAATTTCTTGCTCTATTTTTCCACACAGTTTACGCGTGGGTAATTCAACCTCTGATTCCAGTTGCAAGAGATGATCCATGAATCCCGTGCATGCCCACCAGAATGATCGCTGATGATTAGAACCAGGAAACTTCTCAATCTGACTGACAGCATCAGCCATCTGTTGCAAGCTTTCTTTGTCACTTGAATCACGCAACCATCTAATAAAAGCAGTTTGGTAGGCTATGCGTGTTTTTTTAGCTAATGCCCCCATTTCGGATGGCGCCATGTTGAACAAAGCGGCTTGAAATGACGGTTCGGATACCATGCGAGACACAAATAACGAGCTTTCGGATACATTCGTAATACCTTGTGCTTGCATGATGTCACGGTAAACAGAGAATAGGCGTAGCGGGTTTTCTTCTGCGCCTTCAATGAGTTCATTCAGATAACTTAGCAATGCGCGTGTGGTTTGTTGGATTGTTTCAACGACAGACGGCTCTGGTTCAATATTTTTTTCCGCTAGTTCGCTCATCAATTTTTCCATTTGTTGGCTAACAATGGTGATATCGTTTAGCTCAAGCATGTCGAGTAGACCATTTAACTGATGGACATAGGTTCGGCAGGATTCGATTTGAGGCGTGTCATTTGTGTTTTGTGCGTATGCGTCTAGGTGTTGATTAATTAACGCAAAGATTTGATCAATCCCATCTTTGACGCCGACAACGGAAGTAATATTGAGTTTAGTATTTATCTTCATATTTAAACTTTAAAATTTGACACGGATGCTTTCAATTCAGATGCAGAGTTCGTCATTTGCTTGATTGATTCAGTGGTTTTTGTTGTGCCTTGAGTTGTTTGGCGAGTGATTTCTAAAATGGCTTCCATATTTCTGACTACACGGTCAGCTTCGCGTGCTTGTGTTTCGGTGTTGTCAGAGATATCGGCTACCAGTTTTTCCAAGTGTTTTGAAACTTTTTCGATTTCTTCCAGCGCGTCACCCGCGATATCAGAACGCTTTGTGCCTTCAGCAACACCTGATGTGCTTTTCTCCATGGCGACGATGGTATCTTGCGTATCACCTTGAATAGTTTGAACCAATGTGTCGATTTGTTTTGTCGCCTCGGCAGATCGTTCAGCCAGTCGTTGCACTTCATTAGCGATGACAGTAAACCCACGTCCCGCCTCACCTGCTGAAGCCGCTTGAATAGCAGCGTTTAGCGCGAGTACATTGGTTTGCTCTGTGATGTCCGATATTAGGGCTACAATTTCGCCGATTTCCTGTGAGCTTTCGCCAAGACGTTTGATTCTTTTTGAAGTTTCTTGAATAGTGGTGCGGATCTCATTCATGCCGGCAATAGAATCACGGACGGCAGCGGTTCCTTTTTCTGCTGTTGCCAGTGATTGTTTGGCCACCTTGGCGGTTTCCGCCGTGGTTTCAGATACGTCGCTAATGGATTCAGCAATAGCAAGTACCGTCATGGTCGTGTCTTCAATATCCTCGGATTGTTTCTGTGCTGCGACAAGTAGCTTAGAGGAAACCTGTTGCGCCTGATTGGATGCGTTGACAACTTGAGTAGTAGCGCGGTTAACACCCGCAACCAGACTGTGTAGTTCTTCAATGGCGAAATTAATTGAGTCTGCGATGGCGCCGGTCATGTTGTCAGCGACTTTGGTGCGCACCGTCAAATCACCATTTGCCATCTTTTCCATATCATCAAGTAAGCGCAATATGGCCTGCTCAGTCTCTTCAAATTCCTTTTTGCTGTCTAGTAATTTCTGACGCATGTTGCAAGTGAACGATCTGGCGAATAGAAACAATGCCAACATAGCGAGCGTACTTAGAGCATAAACGCCCCAATTAAGCCGGCGTTCTGTCGCGGCATTCTTTTCTGCGATGGCATTTTCCAGTGCGCTGGCTTTAATCAGTATGGTTTCACTGTCGCTAAGCAATTTTTGTACGGCGAATTTAATGGTGATGATTTCTGAGATTTCTTGTTGAAAATTGTTGGCGCGATTATCAATGACGCGAAACAGTGCTTGTATTTGTTGCAGTATCTTCAGTGATTCTGCATCTTTAATAGCGACTACTCGTAACCCATTGTTACCTTGACTCAATGCCGTGATAAGAATGGATAATCGTTCTCTGTCTTTTGTTAATTGAGTGCTTATTTCAGAGATCGGATATTCGCTAGGGAGAACCGTGTTGATGCTTTTAGTGATACTTCGGGCGAGTACTTTCATGGCTTCAGTCGCAATGACTTCATTGGGAAAATTGCCCATTTTTTCGACACGAGTGGTTAATTGATCAATAAAATTCAATAGTTGAGCATTAACCGTATTAATATCGTTAACATTACCGCCTAATCTGACCAATGCGTTTTGACTTTTCAAGATCAGATTAATTTTTTTGTCTTCAGCCAGCCATTGCTCACGAAAGGTGTTGAGCGATGTTGAAGCTGCGCCTTTATGAATAGCCGCAATATTCATGTCACGATAAACACCGCCTTGTGTCAAAAGTGTGAGGTGTGTATCGAGTTGATTACGGCTGTCTTGGAGTTGCGCGAATGCGCTCGCATGACCGAGTATGGTTTGTTGAGATGCTTTGGCAATGCGCTGGCTGTGGGTCTGTATACGTCCGGTGATTTCCTGGTAAGCGGCGTCATGTTTGGTTTGTTGAATGCTAAATGCCAAAGTAGCCATGATGGCGATTAGAAAAATGACAAATAACCCAAAAAATAGCCAGCTGATTTTTGAAACAGTGGCGTACCAAGGTGTTTGTTTGGGTTTTTTGGAGGGGTCGGGTCGTTTGTAGGGTTGGGGAAAGACGATTTTAGTCGGCCTGCTTTTAGCGGCAGTTTTGCCAGGTGTTTTTTTCAGTTTAGGTAAAATACCTGCCATTAATTTCCCCGTCAGCTCTTCTGGATATTTGAGTTATTTGGATTGCGGATGATGATGCCATCACGCAGAATACCTTTAAAAACTCAAAGTTAAAGCAGGAGAAGACCTAAGAAATTATTTCTTTTAAAAATGGGATGTCAGTATTAATTAAACCTAATGGCAATATATTTTTCAACTTATTGATATTTTGTAATTTTATCCCAAGAATAATTTGTACGCCGGGTTGTTACTTTCGTCCCAATAACGATAGCCCAGCTGATCTAGAAATAGCTTGAAATCAGATTTCTCTGCGGGCGCCACCTGCATGCCAACTAATACTCGACCATAATCTGCGCCATGATTGCGGTAGTGAAATAAGCTGATATTCCAATCGTGGCTCATGTTGTTGAGAAAACTCATGAGTGCGCCGGGACGGTCAGGAAACTCAAAACGATAGATGATTTCATTTTTTATTTCATGGGCATGGCCGCCGACCAAGTGTCGGATATGTAGCTTCGCCATTTCGTTGTCGCTCAGATCGACGGTTTCTAGGCCGCTTTTCTTGAGGCTTTTGATGAGTTTTTGCACTTCTTCGCGGTTGCGAACAGAGACACCTACAAAGACTTCTGCTTCCTTGTGGTTGGCATAGCGGTAATTAAATTCGGTAATGCTTTTAGTGCCTAACATGGCGCAAAATTTCTTGAAGCTGCCGGGTTTTTCAGGGATTGTCACGGCCATGACGGCTTCACGTTGCTCACCTAGTTCTGCACGCTCAGAAATATGCCGTAAACGATCAAAATTCATATTGGCACCGGAGGCAATTGTGATGAGTGTTTTGTGCGAAACTTTCTCTCGTTCGATGTAAGCTTTCACGCCGGCAACAGAGAGCGCCCCCGCAGGTTCCAGGATTGTGCGTGTGTCTTCAAACGTGTCTTTAATGGCCGCGCAAATAGCATCAGTGTCCACCAAAATGATTTCATCGACCAACTTACGACAAATACGAAAGGTCTCTTTGCCGATTTGTTTGACCGCAACGCCATCGGCAAATAATCCAACTTGGGGCAATTTAATGCGACGTTTTCTCTGTAATGAGCGATGCATCGCGTCTGAGTCAACGGGTTCTACGCCAATAATTTTTATTTCTGGGCGTAATCTTTTGACATAGGCTGCAACTCCGGAAATAAGCCCGCCTCCACCGACGGGGACAAAGATGGCATGAATGGGCCCTGTGTGTTGGCGCAGAATCTCCATGCCAACCGTGCCTTGGCCTGCAATGACATCGGGGTCGTCATAAGGGTGAACAAATGTCACACGCTTTTCTTTGGCTAGCTTAATGGCATACTCGTAAGCATCGGTAAAAGAGTCACCGTGTAGTAGTACGGTGGCACCGCGTGACATCACCGCTTGGACTTTTATTTGTGGCGTTGTTTCAGGCATTACAATGGTCGCGCAGCAACCGAGTTTACCCGCAGAGAGTGCGACACCTTGCGCATGGTTACCCGCTGATGCTGCGATGACACCACGTTTGCGTACCGCCGGCGATAGCTTCACCATTTTGTTGTAAGCACCACGCAACTTGAAAGAAAATACCGGCTGCATATCTTCGCGCTTGAGCAAAACTTGGTTATGTATGCGCCCAGACAAAATAGACAGGTGTTCCAATGGTGTCTCTATCGCGACATCATAAACCTGCGCGGTTAAAATTTTTTCTAGATAATCGGTCTTCATGTCAATAGGTCATAGGGGTGTCAGATGATTCTAGTATTTGTAATGTGTAGGTGAGCATGAGCCAATTTTTACTGGTTGCAAGCGAATTTCCAGACCGTTTCGTCCATACTTTCAGGTTGTACAATTTCCCAGTTTCGCGGTTGATTATAGGAACGAACAAGACTTCCTCGTTCCATATTCCAGCTGAATAACTTGAACGCAAGTGTTCTTAGGTGATTGCCTTTGCAATCGTAGTCACGCCGTATGGTTTTTGATAAAAAGTTAACCCCAGTAGTATTTTGCTCAGTTTTGTAGTCAAGCAAAATCCACATTCGAACTCGGTCTCCTGATTTGCGATATGAGTCCATATCAGCGTAAGCGGTGTAGCCACCCTCATCGTCACTTTCAACGATCTTGGTCCATTCGGCCATTGTGTGAGTACTTATTAGAGTCAACGTTAAAGCGAATAATAGTTTTTTCATTGTGTATTTTCCTGCCCCTGTTATCAAGCAGGGTATCTAAAACTTAGTTAATTAGGGAATTTTTAATGGTATTCAGGAAGGTTGTTAATCCTAGCCAATATACAGGTGAATTCTCACATTATCACTGTATAAATGCAATTAATGGTGGGTGAAACGACAAATCAGTGCTTCCTAAAGTAACTGATTTTTCCAAGCATCCATGGCATCGAGTATGGTGAGTGCGGTCTTATTTTCTTTGTATTGGTCACGTAATGCTGTCACGGCATCAGTAAATACAGGTAACGTAATACTGCCGCCGCCGTCTGGTTCGTTCAAGCGTCTAAGGCGTGTTGCTTCCCATTGCAGTGTTTCTTCTTCGGTTAACGTGTCTGGCCAATTACGTGCGCGGTAGCGGAAAAATAATTCTGGCAGCCGTTCGTCATGAAAATCAAAATCAGCTTTAGCTAAATTTTTTGGGGACAGGCTGTGGATGCGGTTTAAAAGTGAGCGGTCCGCTTCGCTGATGAAACCTTCATAGAGTGCCGAATCAACATCGCCCGACGGCGCGAAGTCGTTCATAGTATAAGCTTGAGCAATGCGTTTAAAGAATTTTTTGTTTTCCAATAATTGTTGCCAATGCTGATGACAAGCGCCCAGATCAATGGCAATGTGTTCAGCTGCGGCTTCGTCTAATGTGTTTCGTGGCGCAAGCGCGGGGCACTTGTTTATTTTGACGGATTTGACGGGTAAGCGTGTCGTGCCTTCGGGTAAATCCTCGGCGCGGGTAAACAGTGTCTCGTTTAACTCAGCAACATCCATGGCCATAAACGGCGCTGGGTCGTAACGCAAGTCATAGACCAAAATGCTGTTGCTGTTTCTGGGTTCAATAATGAGCGGCATGACCAATGTCGTGCAGCCTGTTTCAGCGGGATACATACGCGAAGTGTGTAAAACCGGCGTGTGTGCGGCCAAATCTAATTGCGCTGCTGCTTTGTGTTTGTTGCGTAGCTGGAAAAGCCAGTTATACAGGCGCGGCTGTTGAGCGCGGAGCAAACGTGCCAGACTAATCGTGGCTCGCACGTCCGACAACGCATCGTGGGCGGCTTCATGGCCAATGCCGTTGGCTAGTGTTAAGTCTTCCAAACGAAAGCTGGGGCGGCCTTCCTCATGCATAGGCCACGAAATGCCGTCGGGTCTCAACGCGTAAGTCATCCGCACCAAATCAATCAAGTCCCAACGTGAATTACTGTTTTGCCATTCCCGGCCGTAAGGGTCATAAAAATTGCGGTACAGCGTAAAACGCGTCACTTCATCGTCAAAACGCAAGGTGTTATAACCCACTCCACACGTACCTGGCTGGGCGAGTTCGGCATGAATACGGGCAATAAACTCCGGTTCAAGTAACCCCTCTGCATCGGCGATTTGGGGCGTGATGCGCGTTAATAAACACGCCTCCGGGTGCGGCAAAACATCCCGCGCCGGTTTGCAATAAATAACCAATGGCTCGCCGATTTCATTCAACGCTTCATCTGTCCGCAACCCAGCAAATTGCGCCGGTCGGTCGCGTTTGGGGTCAGCACCAAAAGTTTCATAATCATGCCAGTAGAGTGTTGTGGGCATTTGTTTTCACATTGTTGTTATTGGGGTTGAATAAAGATAGCACAAAGTCTTAGTTTATTGTCTCTGTGAGTCATTCATAAAGCTCTAAACAGCCAATTTCTTCTTGAAAAAGTATGGCGCCTTTTGTTACGATAAAAATTCATAAGTCTTTGCAAATTAACAACTATCTAAATCTGTTGCTGATTCTATACCGGCTAAAGCAACTTGTGCTGAACCCGGATAAGATGTTTCTAATGGCGCGACTAGCCGACGTGAGAGATTCTGGTCGAGTAAAAGTTTCAAGCGGTTCGAATGCCGGATACGCTATGTTCTCGGTCAGCAGCAAATGTTAAACAAGTCAAAATATCGTCAAGCTCCAATTCTGGATACTCCGTGAGTATGTCTTCATTGCACATGCCGCTTGCTAGCATATTCAATACATCATAGACCGTGATTCTCATATTTCTAATATAAGGCTTGCCTCCTCTTTTACCTGCTTCGACAGTAATTCTATTTTTGTGGTTCATGATTAACCTGCTGAAATATAAGTGAAGAATATTTGTGAGGTTGGCTTAAAAAGTAGGCTGAATCAAGCGGTTGGTTAGGCGTTGGTGTGTCACGAACCCTTAGAGAGCATAACGATTCTGTTGCTATTAATGCTAAAAGTATAGAAGATATACGGAAACTATGTAATTGTTTGTTAAGCACACATCAGGGTCAGGCGTATGAATGAAGAAGAATACATTTCGTCGAGAGTTGATGATCAAATCAACTGGTATGACAAGAAGAGCCAAAGTGCCCAGCGTTGGTTTAAATGGTTAAGAGGAACAGAGATCCTGGCGGCTTCGGCGATTCCTATTATTGCAGGGTTCTCAAAAGATCCTTTTCCAGTTGTATTGGTTGTAGGTGTATTGGGCGCATCAATAGTAGTGATATCATCCTTTGTTAGCCTTAATCAATTTCGAGAAAACTGGACGGAATACCGTACAACCTGTGAGTCGCTGAAACATGAAAAATTTCTGTTCTTAACTAAAGGTGAGCCGTACCACGAGGATGAACCGTTTCGCCTCTTCGTTCAACGAATAGAAAGTTTGATATCAAAAGAAAATAGTGCTTGGTCTCAATATACTCAGGCAAAAATTGAAAAAATACAAAAAAATATCGATGGTGGTCAGAAATAACCGATATAGCAAACTGTACAGTACTGAAAACGGTTAAATTTCGAGTATTGCCCAGATCATAGTCGCGGAAAAGACGCGAGAAAAATACCCCCTGCTTTTTTATGTTCTCGATTTTCTGCCTCAATAAGACATTAGAGCCATAAGCTATTAATTTTCAGTTGGTAAAATGCAATAAATCAAAAAAGTTGAAACACGGCATATAGACTTACTCGAGCAGCTACATAACTAATTGTTGCTATCAATCTTCAACTCCAGAGCCTAGCAATCAAAGCATCGCAACATAATTTCTTCTTCATTGTGGCAAATACCACATTAGAGTTATACTCTTATTTTTTATACTTCTCGTCGTATCACGTTGATTAGATGCGGTTAATCTGTTGATGCGATCATGCCAGATTGTTTCAGCAAAGTGCTGTCTATCTTTATCGATAGAACCCTTATACTAAGAACTAGCAGATATTATCGCAAGCTGCTTCATCCATTCCCGGCACTTTGATGTTCTAGGAGGCACAATCTGATATGTCAGTCATTTTCATTAATTATCGTCGTGACGATAGTGCGGCTTATGCAGGGCGGATTTATGACCGGCTGGCTGAGCATTTTGGCCATGAAAACTGTTTGATGGATATTGATCACATTGCGCCGGGTGAAGACTTTAAGCAAGTGGTCGAAAACAAGTTGCGCACCGTACAAGTTGCCGTCGTGTTGATTGGAAAGCAGTGGCTGAACATCAACAGTGAGAGCGGACAACACCGCCTGGACAATCCGGATGATCTAGTCCGGCTGGAAATTGCCACCTTA
>JAJFJH010000230.1 GCA_021774155.1 Nitrosomonas sp. | reverse complement strand
TTCAATCTTACGCACATGCTCGATTCCAGTGTGCCAAAAGCCGTCTATTCCTTCTTCTGAAAGCATTGACTCTTCTGGCTGCCTGCATCAGTGTCTTGAGCTTCTTGAACTTGCGCTTTGCCCAGCGGCTGAGTTTCAGGTTAAAATGAAACAGAACATTTCCTGCATCACTCCTACCAAACTTTCTATAGTACGCCATCCAGCCCCGTAGCTTGCTTTGGCTAAATTGAATGATGCATTTAACATCACACAGTAGCCACCGTCGCCAAGTCCATCCATTGATTTCAGTCCTTATCCGCTTTGCCACTTTCTGGCTGATCGCGGGTAAGAAGCAGAGCCGACTTTTACCTCGATAAGCTCCGGTTACTCTGGGCCCGAGCGTAAAACCCAGAAAATCAAAACTTATCTGATCATGCGCTGCCTTATATTTCCAGCTCTTGCAGTAGACAATCTTTGTTTTCTCAGGGTGTAGCTGTAAGCCACATTGCTTAAACCTGTCATTTGTTGTTCTGTGGATCTAAGGCGGTCTGCGCAACGAGGCTTCAGAGTAGATCTTTAAGGCCGTTCTAAAACAGCATATCAGGATGCGGTTTTTTCTGAATAAACCAACTACATGAGCTACAGATTTCGGCATAAATAGCGAAATTTCATTGGCAGGTACACTGGAGGTACACTACGAAACACTTTAATCGAGCGCTTAAATTCAGATTGGTGCGCTAATTTGCTGTTTTCTCAAGTTTTTTACTGTTTGTACAAGTTGCGCTTCGTGTCAAGGAAATAACAATAAAATCAATATGTTGCAGTGTTAGCTGTGCATTTTACGCCTCTTACCCTATTTCACGCTATCGCCATCCAGCGCTAGATCTTCTTCAGACCAACTATATTGTGTTCCTATTGCGGCAAATTCATCAGCATTTTCGAATAATATATCCACTAGGCGAGGATCAAAGTGCTTCCCTTTTTCCTTCTTCAGGTAGCTTAGAACTTTTTCCAGCGGCCATGCGTCTTTATATGTGCGCTCAGAACACAAGGCATCAAAAACATCCGCCAGCCCGACTATTCTTCCATAAATGTGAGTTTCCTCCTCCCACAATCCCTTGGGATATCCCGTTCCATCCCACTTCTCATGGTGTTGATATGCAATTATTGCGGCCGCCTTCAATATATCACGTGTTGAGTGCATGAGCATTGAGTAGCCAATATTCGTATGATTTGCCACTATCCTGAATTCATCTTTGGTCAGTTTGCCTGGCTTGATTAATATTTCATCCGGCACCCCCAGTTTTCCAATGTCATGAAGAGAGGAGGCGGCAGCAATCAATTCAATTTCGTTATCCGGTAGACTCAATTTAGAGGCTAGTAATTTACTGTATTCTGCGACGCGCTTGGTATGATTGTGTGTCTCCTTTGACCGCTGTTCCTCAATAACACCAATAGTAAATACCGTTTCCCGCAAGGTGTCTTCAATTTCATGGTTGAGTGTCGCTAGGTTCAAATTCATCTGTGACAACAGTTCTTGGTTGGCAATAATGCTCGCATTGAAAGCATTAAATTCTTTAGCCACAGTTTCAAATTCAACGCTGTTATATGCCTCTGGATCCATCGGGCTATGTTTTACATAGGCATTTCTGGCTCGTTCAATAAGATGTTCCAGGGGATCCTTGATATATACCTGAATGGTCCTAAAGATATTTATGATTATCAGAACAGCAAAAATAATCGAGAAGACCAATAGTAGTGTTAAAACCCAAGATGCCATATTGCGATGCTCAGTCACATTTAGTTCGATATCCACTGCACCGAGCACGGTTCCTTCCTTGACCTGATGACAATTCAAACAATTTAGCGCCCCTTCCTTGGAGGCGATATAAGGAATAATTGCGCGGATGGTCGGGGTGATACTGAAATCATCTAAAATGAATATTGGTTTTTTGCTCTTAAATACCTCTTCTGTTATAGAATCCATCTCCTTTTCAAAGATCCCTGGACCGAATTGGTTGATTACCTCTTTAGAACGGATAATTGATATCCGATTAATACCATTTACGGTTTTGATTTCCCTCAAATAATAATCCCTTTTGTCCATGATGCCGGCTTTCATATGAGAGGTCAGTCCGGCTTTGATAATTTCAGCGATTGCCTTTGCTTCACTTTCGATGATGCTGTGAGACAGGGTTCTGAGGTTGAATGCGATGAGTAACATCATGACCAGTGCAGCCAACATAAGGGCTGACATCAGGCTTCTGACTGTGATCGTTTTTATGCTTGGTTTTGACATCTACTACTCTTTAGGGTGCTACTTTTACAACAGGTTTTCATAAGAGTACCGAGCCAATAACGAAAGACCATATGATTTGGCATCGGCGTTTTTCGGTATAAGTGCGTGGATATGTCTTAAAAGTATAGACTGTTAAATTGCATCCAAAACTAACCCAGCATTTGCATTGAATTTTGCGCCATCCCTTTCCAATAAAACCCTCCCTACCTCCACCCCATCGGCGGAGATCCCGCTGCACGAGTCCGTCTGTAACCCCGATCAGACCGAATAGCAGGAAGACCGGCATAGCCAGGGTGAGTACGGCCATACGTACTGCAGATACCTGGGTGACCGTCATGGCCGCTACTAGACATCATGTATTGACCTGCCCAACCCCAAGCGACGTGGATTAAGCTAAGGTTAACACCCCCGTGGCTCAGAGCCACAATTGAGGAGGACAGGTCATGAACAAGTTTAGCAAGTACGTCGGTTTGGATACACACAAAGCCACTATCGTTATGTGCATCTACTTGGGCAAGGCAAATTGAAAGTACAGGTCTGCACGGCAGTGGCGCGCGAACTAGTCGGGTTATAGCTTGCGAAGTGATGAACAAACATATTGTTAGTGCACATTAAAAACGAACCCAATAGAACG
>JAJFJH010000229.1 GCA_021774155.1 Nitrosomonas sp. | reverse complement strand
TCCAGCTCTCGCCTTCCAGATCTTGACGCTTCCGAGCGGTTGACTAGACCTTACTCGGGAGAGCTTCCCGCCTCAGCGGCTCTCTCACAGCTGGCAAACATTGCCAGGTTACCCAGGGCATGCTTTTTTGAACATTCCCTCTCACTGATGTCGGTTGCCGTCCTGAAGCATCTATGGCCAATGAACATGAAATATTCAACAGGCCCAGAGAGGTCAATCCCTTTGGAAACATAAAATATCAAGTCAAGCAATGCCTCTATTCCACCTCTCGCCAAAAAGTTGATTCGGGGCTCTAGCTCCGCTGCATCTGAAGGCGAGAGGACAACCTAGAAACACACCATGTTTTCATATTGGAGTTGGGATGAACCCTACGAATTCAATACTCCTCCATGCCCCAAATTCATGCGCCCTAAAAAAGGGAAGCGTCCCCTTTTCCGGACGGACTTTTTTGAACATTCCCTCCCACTGACGTGAGTCATCCCAACTGAAGCATTTATGGCTATTGACCATGAAATATTCAACAGGCCCTTAAAGTTACGTTTCCTTGTATTTATTTCCAATACCCGTGAAGATACTCCTTTGGATCAGCGATTTGGGGGAAAGGATAGGGAGGCGATTATGACTTCTGTTTATTTCATTCGAATCATGACCATCTTGAGTATTTTTTGGGGCGGCCTGAACATCACTTCTATAGATGCAAGTCCACCACCCGATTTAATTTTAAATAACCTTTCCTGGATTCACTATTCAACGGGGATTCGTTCCCACCAATTCGTGGATGTGTATCAATGCGCGCTTTATCTCCCCGACAAGGACAAACCAATCGCATCCCTTAAGGACCTCGAATATCCGGTTGCCATACGCGTTGAAATTTTGACCTCAATGCTTCCTGATAAAATGCCGGATGTTTGGCGAGAAACTATCAAACCAGAGCTCATCGATAAAACTTTTCGCAAGTTCCAAAAAGAGTTTTTAAACCTAGACGAAGATGATGTGTTATTATTCATGTATGTACCTGGGGAAGCGACGAGTTTATTTCTAAACGATAAGCTTCTATTTAAAGACCCCGGGAGGGGATTGATGGAGTCTTTACTCGAACAGTGGGTTGGTTTCATCCGGTCTCGGAAGATTTGAAGCAAGCTCTGATTGGAAAGTATGAATCCATCTCCCCGTAGGAGGTAACGGAAAGAAAGAATTTTCCACAAAGTGAAAACTCTACATTGTTTTTTCCTGTCCATTTTCTATTTTGGTAGCGCCAACCTGTTGGAGAAATTTTCCTCATCCTTTTTCCGTTGATGTGGGAAATGTTTCGCAAAAAGTTGTTTTTCATAACGATCTTTTAACCTGGAGGGTTTTGTCATGGGATTAAAGGAAGCATATCAGCAAAAGATTGAAGGCCAGCTTTCGGAGTGGGATGCAAAGGTCGAGGAGTGTTCGGCCAAAGTGAAAGAATTAAAGGCCAAAGCGGAAAAGCTTGAGGGGCAGGCCAAGATAGAATGCAATCAACATCTTCAGACTCTCGAAGGGAAGGTAAGCGACATTAATGGGAAGTTAAAAGCTGGCAAGCAGGAGTATGAGAAAGTCAAGGCGGTGACTGAAGAAGCTTGGGAAGACGTGAAAACTGGAGCAGAAACGGCCTGGGACAACGTAAAGTCTGGGGTGGAAGGTGGCTGGTCAAGCCTTAAAGAGGCAATGGATAGCGCTACAGCCAAACTAAAATAACACAACTGAATCAAGCCTGTTGGCGCTATTATTTTGGAGATAAAAGTAATAGGGTCAGGCCTGCATTATTGCAGTAATAGAATCCATTCCATAACGATGGGATCATGGCCAGAAAACCACGACTTCATGTCCCGGGACCGGTCTCATTTGTATGGGTTGCTTCAAGAAGGAGTCGCACGCTATCACCATCGGATCCATGGCTTCTGTTGCATGACCAACCACCTTCATTTTGCCATTCAGGTGAAGGACAAACCGTTGAGCCAGATCATGGGCCTGTTGAATAATTCAAGTTCGGAAGCCGTAGAAGCGTCCGAGAAGACGACCCACGTCAGTGAGAGGGAATATTCAAAAAAGTTCGTCCAGCAAGGCCGCAGCCGTTTTGACGCGCGGAGCGTACTCTCAGTACGTGAGCACGGCAAAAGGGCGACGACACGCCTGTGCGAGCCGCTTCGGCAAAGCCAGGGAAGGCCGCTAGTGGCTTTTTTCAACATTCCCTGCTGTGAAATTCCGATCTGGGAAATTTAGGGGAAAGGCATCCTAGAAAACAGGGCCTGTCCGGTTAAACCTTGGTAGGCCTTTTCTATAGTTCCGACATGTGAGACATGCATAAGGAAGGGAATTCGCCATTCTCCATCCAAAGGGTGTGGTTCATCAGGGATGAGGACTCGTTCTAGTTGTTCGCTATAGGCTGCATAGACTTTAAACGGTATCCCTGCGACTGCCCCAATGTGCCCATCATCCGAAATAGTTCCGGTGAGGGTGCGGCCATATTGGACTGTATCGTCTTTGGCCAGGGCGATCACGCTAAGTGCCACCATGGCGGATAAGCTATCCCCATACATTGTGAGTCCCGAGTAAGGGAAGCTAAGGACTACCGTCCAAGAATCTGTATCTAACTTCGCATGTGTGGCCGCACGACCTATGGCCATGGCCACACCTTTTCTCGCGAGTGGTCCAAAACGTCCAAAGACTTTTCGGAATTGGATTCTCAGTCCATCATGGTCTGATCGTTTCTGAAAGTGAATCATCACATACATGACAATACCCACAGGATGGCGGGCTTCATTCATGGTTACCCCAAGGATGGGAACAGATTGGTGGCGAATGTGGGTTGGTGGGGCAATGTCTGATGCCAAAGCCTGCGACACGAAGGATAGGCTGCAGAAAAGAGCTATTCCCATTGCACAGAATATTGAAGGTTGAGGTCTCATGAGGTCATATCCGAGTCACGGTACTCTGTTCGAATTCAATAAAACGATCGGCCATTTCTGGTGTGGGTCGCCAACAATGTTCTTTTTTTCCTAAAACATGGTAGCGATGTTTTGCAGCCCATTGATAGACCACATCTCGAATGGGTCGTGGGATCAATAAGAAGACAGACAGTAATGGCCACAACCCATCTAATCTTTTCGCCGTGAGCAACGCGGCAGTCGATTGGCGATGCACCTGATTGCCAATGACCAGTACCATAGATGCTAATCGTTCCTCTCCCTCAATATAATTGTCTGCTGCTGACGATTGTAGAGAAGCAAATCGAAATTGTTTGCGGGCATCTCGTCGAATGACAAACTGCACGCTTTCAGTGCATAGATTGCAGACGTCATCGTATAAAATGATTGGAGCGTCGGAGTCATGCGGTTGGGTCATCGATTGGTCTTTCAGGTTTTCCTGATTCTGAATGAAAGGAAAGACGTATTCTTTACTGTACTTTAGTAGCCCTCTGTTTGTCAGCCTATGGCTGTTCAACCTATGAGAATTATTTGTTTGTGGAGGGGAGGAAATAGAAAAGGCAGTCACTGGAGGCCATGATGGGATCGGTGGTCATCATGAGGATTCGTCCTGGTTGGGCGATATGTAGTTGATGGTTCACGACGGAAAAAAGTTCATTGGCACAATTGTGGCCCTTTGCATTTTTGGCCACTAAGGCATCAAGGTTGTTTGGTCCAACCCACCCAATTTGTTCTCCTGGTTCGAGCTGGTCAAAGTTTAAATTTTCTGCATCAAACCGTAGCGTATAATCCGCGGCTTCTATTGGGGCAGAGGCATAGGCGACGGTGGCATG
>JAJFJH010000228.1 GCA_021774155.1 Nitrosomonas sp. | reverse complement strand
AGAGAATTTCTGGAACCAAGCGAAGCGGCATATGCGTAAATTTAATGGTATACCACGCAATCATTTTCACCTCTTTTTAAAGGAGTGTGAATGGCGTTTTAACAACAGTGATCCAAAAGATCAGTTAAAACAGTTAAATCAATTGGTTAATGGAAAACCAAGCTAGTTAACTAGGACAGCCCCTAACTTCATTCTAAATCAATGTGCCATCCATATTTATAATCCTCAGTCAAGATTGGCGCATTACCAACCCCACTTACCGGACAGGACACTCACGGTGCAATTCAAAGCTCCTATTAGGTCACAAGTATTGGGCCCAGCAATGCTCGAGGAATACCTGAACCAGATCAACAGATAAACGCAAAGACACTACTTCGTCAATCCCAGCACGGGTCAGATCAAGTCAGGCATTCAAAGCCATATTAAACTGAGTATCCCAACTATATTCCCTCACTATTTTTACCAAGAAATAGTGTTGTCTCTTATAGAATAAAATCGAGTGCAATACCGATAAAAATAACCAGTCCTACCCAGTTATTATGCAGAAATGCCTTAAAACAAAGCGCTCGGTCACGGCATCTAATTAATGTGTATTGATACAGCATCAGGCCAACCGCAACCACCAATGCAGTGTAATAAGCCATCCCCATTTGTTGCCATTGTCCAATGAATACCATAATGGCAATAAACATCACATGACAAACCATCACGCCCATCAGATCAAAGTGCCCAAAAGTAATGGCTGAGGTACGGATGCCAATCTTCAAATCATCCGGTTTGTCGACAATGGCATAAACTGTGTCATAGGCAATCACCCAAAACAAATTTGCCAACATCAGAACCCAGATGATGGGCGGAAGAGTATTGGTTTGTGCGGCGAAGGCCATGGGAATACCAAAGCTAAAAGCAATGCCCAAATAAGCCTGCGGCATGGCAAAAAAACGTTTCGTAAATGGATACGAAGCAGCCAGGAATAATGCGGGCACCGACAGCATGATTGTCAGCATGTTTAGTGGTAATATCAGCAAAAATGCAACCAAACTCAAGCCAGCGGCCAGCAACAAAGCTTCTTTTGTATCCACTTGTCCAGCGGCCATTGGACGATTCTTAGTGCGCTCTACATGCGGGTCAATTTTGCGGTCAGCATAGTCATTAATGACACAACCAGCTGAGCGCATCAAAATAGTACCCATGATAAAAATGAAAAGAACTAATCCATTGGGAAAACCTTCCGCTGCAAACCACAAGCCCCATAGCATCGGCCACAGGAGTAATAAAATACCAATGGGCTTATCCAACCGCATCAACTTTGTATAAATAGACAAACGATTAATTAATGTCACTGTTTTAAGTCCAAAATGGCCGGAAGAAACACCTCTGTCACTAAAATTGACTGGCCATGTAACGTAAACAAAGAACGTCGCGCCCAGAGGCTAGGCGGTATTAACGAAAGCCGACTGCAGGCACGATCGAAAAGATAGTGGCCAACGCCGAGTTTCTTAAATACAAGAGGTGTACGTTTGATTCTAGGATTGGTGAACAACACTGTACCCAATGATTTATTTCCCAAGCCATTAAGTCCTCGCCATGCACCACGGAGATCTTGGCGGGCAACAACAGAATGTGCAAACACCACGGGAATATCGCCACAATAGAGATAAACTTCTCTAACCAACACTAACTCTCCAGATCGCACACCTATTACTCTGCGCTCATCACCATGCACAGTTGCTAATGCCTGGAAGACTGGCTGCACACAAAAATTATCGCAACGCAATTGAATACGACGTGTAAGTGAGCCACGGTCTTGTAGCCAACGACGGTAATGAAATGAGTCAGAAACTAAGGTTGGATACCATGCCGATTGCTGAACAGAAGTCATAGAGGCAAAAATGCAAAAGGATGGATTATAAAACAGGTGACACAAAAACTGAGCCACTCCATAAAAAAAACTTGAAGGCCATCATAACTTTCAAAGCGCTTATTATACACGCAGATATACTTTCTTTTTACCCAACCAGCGTTGAATATGCCGCTGTGCTAATTGTGGATACTGCGTAAGGATATCCTCAACGACATCTTTTGCTGACTCCAACAATTCAATATCTTGTTCTATATCAGCAAAGCGCAACAACGGCATTCCACTTTGACGCGCGCCGAGAAATTCACCAGGTCCACGCAAATGTAAGTCTTGTCTGGAAATTTCAAAGCCATCGTTGTACTTAAAAATCACTTTCAATCGCTTTCTAGCAATATCTGATAAAGGCGCTTGATACATCAATATACATACACTGGCATCCGACCCTCGTCCAACACGACCACGTAACTGATGCAATTGCGACAACCCCATACGCTCTGCATGCTCGATCACCATTAGTGAAGCATTGGGCACGTCTACACCCACTTCAATCACCGTGGTTGCCACTAATAATTGCGTTTCACCCATTTTAAATGATTCCATGGTTGACGACTTTTCTTGCGCTGACAGTCGCCCATGAATCAAACCAATACTTAACTCAGGCAACAACTCACTCAAAGTATCGTACGTTTCGTTAGCTGTTTTAAGTTGCAAGGTTTCGGATTCTTCAATGAGCGGACAGACCCAATACGCTTGTTTTCCGGCACGACAGGCCATATGTATACGTTCGACAATCTCATCACGACGATTTTCCGCAATCAATTTAGTCACCACAGGCGTTCGTCCGGGCGGCAACTCATCAATCACCGACACATCCAAATCTGCGTAATAACTCATGGATAAAGTACGCGGTATGGGTGTAGCGCTCATCATTAACTGATGCGGAACAGCCCCATTTTTATTGCCTTTTAAGCATAACTCTAACCGTTGATGTACACCAAAACGATGCTGCTCATCAATAATCGCCAAGCCCAATTGTTTAAATTCCACCTGATCTTGAAACAAGGCATGGGTTCCAATCGTTAGCATGGCATGACCAGATTCAATCTCAGCCAGCGTAGCTGTTTTCGCTTTTTTTCTCTGACTACCAGATAGCCAAGCAACTGTAATACCCAACGGTTCTAACCAAACAGATAGTTTGTCAAAGTGTTGTTCAGCCAAAATTTCGGTCGGCGCCATAATCACAGCTTGGTAGTCGTTCTCGATGGCTTGCAAAGCCGCCAATGCCGCAACGACAGTTTTTCCACTTCCCACATCGCCTTGTAATAAACGCTGCATAGGATGCAGCAAAGAAAGATCATGACTCACTTCAGCGAAAGTTTTCTTTTGTGCCTGCGTTAAATCAAAAGCTAGCGATGAAAAGAATGCTTGCGTCAGTTTGTTTTTCAGAGGAAGCGATGGCGCACTATGACTACGGCGCTGTTTATAATGCAGGCGCATTGACAATTGCTGTGACAACAATTCATCAAATTTAATGCGTCGCCAAGTGGGATGTGAACGTGCTTGCAATGAGTCGGAAGACACATCCGGTGGTGGCTGATGCAGCAATGTCACACTGTCTTTAAAACCCACCAACTGTAGTTCTGTCCGGATAACTTCAGGCAGCGTTTCTGAAAAAAACTCAGTGTGCTTATTTTGGCTTAGCACCTGGTCGATTAGCTTTCTGAGTACTTTTTGTGAAAGCCCCCCGGTCGTTGGGTAAACAGGCGTTAAAGCTTGAGCTAGCGGCTCACCTTCTTGTACTATACGGTACGTTGGATGAACCATTTCCGCACCAAAAAACCCGTTACGCACTTCACCTAATACCCTTAACCGTTTATTAACAGCCAAAGTTTTTATTTGACTGCCATAAAAATTGAGAAAACGAATATGCAGTGTACCGCTGCCATCTAAAATCTGACATACCAATTGTCGGCGCGGTCGGTACATGACTTCAGTATGCGTAATGACGCCTTCTACTTGAACGGTTTTTCCGTCAACAATATCATTAATAGGATAAATATGGGTTTCATCTTCATATCGTAGTGGCAAGTGCAACAACAAATCGGACTCACAGTTAATACCGAGGCGCGAGAGTTTTTCTTGAACACTTTTACTCGCAAAATCCGATGCAAATGATGCCGCCGGATCGTTATTATTTTTTTCTTGCACTACGTTAGCACTATTTTTGTATTACCATAACACCATCCATTTCGACCAAGGCTCCTCGTGGCAACGCCTTAACTGCAACAGCTGCACGGGCTGGATAAGGCTCGCTAAAATAACTGGCCATGATTTCATTAACTTTGGCAAAATTATCCATATCGATTAGGAAAATATTTAGTTTAACAATATCATCAAGGCTGCCGCCGCTAGCTGCTGTAACGGCTTTCAGGTTGAGAAAAACCTGCTGAATCTGTGCCTCGATACCATTTACCATCTGCATAGTGACGGCATCCAGTCCAATCTGTCCTGAAAGATAGACAGTCTTACCAGAGCTAACACTTACGGCTTGTGAGTAGGTTCCAATGGCTTTTGGTGCATCATTTGTTTGAATTATCTGCTTACTCATTTTATCTCCTGAAATTTTAGACAAGCTTTTTTAGTTTTGGATAGATATAAGGAAACTTGTTAAGATTTAATACGTACAAAAGCCTATGATACATTCCAGTAAAAATATTTTGTCACAAAATTTAACAACTCATTCATTTCATCAATGCACAAACTAATTATTCAAGGTGGCAACCCATTGCGTGGCGAAATAAAAATATCTGGTGCAAAGAATGCCGCACTGCCCGTACTTTGTGCAGCGTTACTAACTTCTGGCACACTTAAAGTGCAGAATCTTCCTGATCTTAATGACGTAACAACCATGCTCTCGTTACTTAAAGAAATGGGCACAAGCATTTCGACAAACAATCATTCTGACGTGGAATTAACCGCAACACACCTGTCTAAGCTTGTTGCACCCTATGAGATGGTTAAAACCATGCGTGCAGCCATTTTGGTCCTCGGCCCGATGCTCGCCCGTTCTGGAGAAGCCACAATTTCATTGCCCGGTGGCTGCGCCATTGGAATGCGTCCAGTCGACCAGCATATCAAGGGCCTGCAATCAATGGGAGCTGATATTAAAATTGAACATGGTTACATTCATGCGGTGGCGAAACAGTTGCAAGGCGCGCGTATTGTTATGGACATGATTACCGTCACAGGCACAGAAAATCTCATGATGGCAGCGACATTAGCTACAGGCACAACCGTGCTTGAAAATGCCGCAAGGGAACCAGAAGTAGTTGATCTTGCCAGCTGCTTAATTGCAATGGGCGCAAAAATTCATGGCGCTGGCAGCGACATTATTACTATTGAAGGAGTTAAATCACTACATAGCGCTGAGCACCGAGTCATGCCGGATCGTATAGAAACAGGCACTTTTCTTGTTGCAGCAGCAGCTAGTCGTGGTGAAATCCATTTACTAGGCACTCAAACTAACTCCCTGGATGCTGTACTTGATAAGCTCAGTGAAGCTGGCGCAAGCATTGAATCCGGAAACGACTGGATTAGCTTAAAAATGAAAGGTAAGCCTAAGTCCGTTAACATACGCACAGCACCCTACCCTGCGTTCCCAACGGACATGCAAGCGCAATTTATGTCGATGAATTGCGTCGCAGACGGCACAGCGATAATTACTGAAACTATTTTCGAGAATAGACTTATGCACGTGCAAGAACTTAAACGCATGAACGCTAATATCAAGGTAGAAGGTAATACCGCAATTGTACACGGCATCCCACAACTGGATGGTGCTGATGTGATGGCGACAGACCTACGTGCTTCAGCCAGCCTAATTATCGCAGGATTAGTTGCCCAGGGCGAAACATCCATTGACCGCATTTATCACCTTGACCGTGGATACGAACGTATTGAGGAGAAACTCTCACAAGTCGGCGCACAGATTAAGCGCACAAACTAAGGAGGCGCTGATTGTCACTGTTTTGATTTATACTTATCAATTCATTACAAATTAATTCTGACACAGGATTATTTTATTTCAAATGGAGAAAAAAACATCAGTGGAAGATAAAAATAAAGCCTGGTCTGGCCGCTTCAATGAACCGGTTTCACAGCTTGTGCAACGTTATACCGCATCCGTTAATTTTGATAAAAGGTTGGCTGAGTACGATATTCAGGGATCACGTGCCCATGCACAAATGCTCACCGCACAAGGAATTATTAGTGCGGAAGACCTGGCTGTCATTGAACAAGGCCTCAGTGAAATTCACAATGAGATTAAGGGCGGTGCTTTTGAATGGTCGATTACGTTAGAGGATGTCCACCTAAATATTGAAAAACGGCTAATTGCTATCGTGGGCGACGCAGGTAAACGGCTCCACACAGCACGCTCACGTAATGACCAAGTTGCCACAGATATACGTCTTTTTTTACGTGCATCAATTGATGAGATTATCCTTTTGATTAACGCCATGCAAACAGCTTTACTCAATCTAGCTGAAAAGCATACTGACACAGTCATGCCAGGGTTTACACACCTACAAGTGGCACAACCCGTTTCATTCGGCCATCATCTCATGGCTTATTTTGAAATGCTTAAACGTGATGCTGAACGGCTTGCCGATTGTAGAAAACGTGTTAACAAACTGCCGCTGGGTGCAGCCGCATTAGCGGGAACCAGTTATCCAATTGATCGTGAGTTGGTGGCGCAAAAACTGGGCTTTGATGGTGTTTGCGAAAATTCGCTTGATGCCGTTTCTGATCGTGACTTTGCCATTGAATTCTGCGCGGGCGCATCATTAATCATGACGCATTTATCCCGTTTCTCAGAGGAATTAATTCTCTGGATGAACCCGTCATTTAGCTTTATCGAACTCGCTGATCGTTTCTGCACAGGTTCCTCTATCATGCCTCAAAAGAAGAACCCAGATGTCCCCGAACTAGTCAGAGGAAAAACTGGTCGCATCAACGGCCACTTGATTGCATTACTCACTTTGATGAAAGCACAACCACTAGCTTATAACAAAGACAACCAGGAAGATAAAGAGCCGCTATTTGACACGGTAGATACACTGATCGACACCTTAATCATCTACACCGACATGATGTCAGGTGTGCGCGTCAACATTGATACCATGCGTAGTGCAACCATGAAAGGTTTTGCGACAGCAACTGACCTAGCCGATTATCTAACCAAAAAAGGACTACCGTTTCGCGACTCACATGAAGTAGTTGCAAAAGCGGTACAGTTTGCTGAGAAAAAAAGCTGTGATTTAAGCGATCTTAAACTATCCGACTTACAAACGTTCTCGAAACTTATTGAAGACGACATTTTTTCAGTGTTGACTCTTGAAGGCTCCATGATGAGTCGCAATCATATTGGCGGAACATCACCGGCACAGGTGAAGGCAGCCATTGAGCGCGCCAGAAACTTACTCGCTTAAATCGCGCTCATTTCAAAACAACCATGGCACCCTGGCCTGATATTTCAGCACAAATTTCCACCACTGTTAATACGCCATTTCAGGCAACAAAGGTCACCGTTATCGGTGGTGGTTGCATAAATGAAGCATTCAAAGTTTCTAATGATAATAAACACTATTTCGTCAAATTAAATTCAGCAAGCTGCTTACCCATGTTTGAGGCTGAAGCAGCGGGATTAAACGAAATTTATCATTCACACACATTGCGTGTTCCTTCGCCCATCTGTTGGGGAGGAAACAACCATCAATCTTGGCTTGTTTTAGAATATTTGATTTTAAATAACACATCCAGCGGCGATGCCTCTGCTTTAGGTTCTGGTCTTGCTGCCATGCATCGAATACACTCTGAACACTTCGGTTGGGTACGTGACAACACCATAGGCAATACACCACAAATCAACACCTACACATCTAATTGGGTTCAATTTTGGCGCGATCATCGCCTTGGTTATCAGTTAAAGTTAGCTAAAAATAATGGTTATACGGGAAAGATACAAATGCTGGGCGAACGGTTAATGTCTGAACTGAATATTTTTTTTAATAGTACATCACCTGCAGCCTCGTTATTACACGGCGACTTGTGGAATGGAAATATCAGTTTCGACGTTGAGGGACAACCAATCATTTATGATCCAGCTGTATATTATGGTGACCGTGAAGCTGATATCGCGATGACCGAGCTTTTTGGAATGTTCCCAACTGCATTTTATGCCGCATATCGGGATGATTATCCCCTTGATTCCGGTTATAATACCCGGAAGATACTTTACAACCTTTATCATATACTAAATCATCTTAATCTGTTTGGTGGCTGTTATCGTCATCAGGCCGAACAGATGATAAATAAATTACTTGTTGAAATTGGCTAATTTAATTATTGGATCACCTCACCCGATCAAATGCTGCAAAAAAATCACCAGATTTGTTTCACCTCACCTTCTAAATTACGCTAACTGATCATGACAAAATATGTTTTTGTAACAGGCGGTGTAGTTTCGTCCTTGGGTAAAGGCATTGCTGCTGCTTCCTTGGCAGCCCTCCTTGAAACCCGCGGCATTAAAGTAACCATGCTTAAGTTGGATCCCTACATTAACGTGGACCCAGGGACCATGAGTCCATTTCAGCATGGTGAAGTATTTGTAACAGAAGACGGTGCAGAAACCGACCTTGATTTAGGCCACTATGAACGCTTTATCAGCACCAAAATGTCCAAAAATAACAATTTCACCACTGGTCAGATCTACGAAAGCGTTATTAGAAAAGAGCGTCGTGGCGATTATCTGGGTGGCACGGTGCAGGTCATTCCCCATATCACAGATGAGATCAAACGCCATATTCAAGCAGGTATTGGCGATGCAGAAATAGCCATTATCGAAATTGGAGGCACCGTGGGTGACATTGAGTCACTACCTTTTTTAGAAGCAATTCGGCAAATGGGTGTGCAAAACCCACGTGACGCAACCTGCTTTATCCATCTTACCCTATTACCCTATGTTGCTTCAGCAGGTGAACTGAAAACTAAACCAACTCAGCATTCTGTCAAAGAATTACGTGAAATTGGCATTCAGCCCGATGTTTTACTTTGCCGATCTGACCGTGTATTACCCATGGAAGAAAGACGAAAAATCGCATTATTTACTAACGTACGAGAAGAAGCGGTTATTTCAGTCATTGACGTCGATAGCATTTACAAAATCCCGGCTTTATTGCACGAACAAATGCTTGATGGCATCATATGCCACAAATTAAATATTCTAGCAAAACCTGCCAACTTAACAACCTGGAAAAAACTCGTTAATGCGCTTGAGCACCCGAAAACAAGCATTACCATTGCACTGGTTGGAAAATATGTCGATTTAACTGAGTCCTATAAATCGCTTTCCGAAGCACTCATTCATGCAGGTATCCATACTTGTTGCAAAATTAATATTACTTATGTTGACTCTGAAGATATTGAGAAACTAGGCACTAACTGTCTTGCAAATATGGATGCTGTCCTCGTTCCGGGTGGTTTTGGTAAACGAGGTGTGGAAGGTAAAATTGCAGCCATTCACTATGCGCGCATTAACGGCATCCCCTATCTTGGTATTTGCCTCGGTATGCAACTTGCTGTTATTGAATACGCTCGCAACAAAACCAACATGGAAGGGGCACACAGCACGGAATTTAACCCCAACACACCCTTCCCCGTCGTTGGTTTAATTACTGAATGGAAAACACGTGAAGGCCGCGTTGAAACACGTAATGAAAATTCTGATATTGGTGGCAGCATGCGGTTGGGTGGACAAGAATGCCGCTTAGAAAGAAATTCTTTAGCTTGGAAAATATATGGATCAGAAAAAATTAGCGAGCGCCATCGCCATCGCTATGAAATAAATGCCAAGTATCTTCCAGAATTGGAAAACACTGGCCTACGCGTCAGCGGCTCATCAATGGAAGAAGAATTATGTGAAATAATTGAATTAGCAGAATCAGAACACCCATGGTTTCTTGGCTGTCAGTTCCACCCAGAGTTCACATCGACACCAAAATTAGGTCATCCACTATTTAAATCTTTTATTACAGCCGCCATTAGTTCCTCTGAAAAATGTACTGCAACTGAAGTAGAAACAAAGGACTTAATTAAAAATACAATGTAAGAATTTATTACTTATTGTAACCACTTTTATTGGCATAAATTAGAACCCTAATTTAGCGCGGTAAAACACAATTATTTACTTATTTATAATATGGCTTTTTAGTAGATAATATCAATTAAAATAAACAATCTAAACCAACTCTAAGGAAAAATGTCGCATGAGCGCAATAGTAGATGTCATCGCCCGTGAAATTCTTGATTCTCGTGGTAACCCAACCGTCGAAGCAGATGTATTGCTTGAGTCTGGTGTACTGGGTCGAGCATCTGTCCCTTCTGGGGCATCTGTGGGTACCAAAGAAGCCGTAGAATTACGCGACGGAGATGCACAGCGCTATTCAGGAAAAGGTGTACTCAAAGCCGTAGAAAACGTCAATACCGAAATAGCAGAAACTCTTATGGGGCTGGATGCGACAGAACAAAGCTTTATTGATCAAAGCCTGATTGATCTTGACGGAACTGAAAATAAATCTCGACTTGGCGCCAATGCAATTTTAGCCGTTTCGCTTGCTGTCGCAAAAGCAGCAGCAGAAGAATCAGGTTTACCTTTGTATCGCTATTTGGGTGGTGCAGCAGGTATGTCGATGCCGGTACCCATGATGAACTTGATTAATGGTGGCGCGCACGCTAACAATAATATCGACATACAGGAATTTATGATCATCCCGCTAGGACTACCTAGTTTTAGTGAAGCTATACGCTGCGGCGCAGAAATATTCAGCACATTGAAAAGCCTTATTAACGAAAAGAACATGCCTACAACGGTTGGTGACGAAGGTGGGTTCGCGCCTAATCTTGCTAGCAATGAAGCCGCTTTGCAACTGATGGTTCAAGCCATTGATCAAGCAGGATACCAACCGGGAACGGAAGTCGCCATTGGTATTGATTGCGCTAGCTCAGAGTTCTACAAGGATGGAAAATACCATTTAGCTTCTGATGGCATGAGCTTAACCTCAGAGCAATTTGTTGATTATCTCACAACATGGGTAGACAAATACCCTGTCATTAGCATTGAAGATGGCATGGATGAACAAGATTGGGAAGGTTGGGCGTTATTAACTAATAAATTAGGTAAATCAGTCCAGCTAGTTGGCGATGATCTGTTTGTTACTAATACTAACATCTTAAAACATGGCATCGCCAAGAACATCGCAAATTCTATACTCATAAAAGTCAATCAGATTGGCACATTGACGGAAACATTCTCTGCAATTGAAACAGCTAAACGTGCGGGTTACACGGCCGTGATATCTCATCGATCCGGCGAAACAGAAGATACCACCATTGCTGATATCGCAGTTGCTACTAACGCTCTTCAAATTAAAACGGGATCACTTTCTCGCTCAGATCGTTTGGCCAAATACAATCAATTATTACGCATTGAGGAAGACTTAGGTGACACAGCTCTATATGCTGGACGGGATGCATTCTATCAATTGAAATAATGAAACTACTAACTCTCTTACTTGTTTCCTTAATTGCTGTATTGCAATACCAATTGTGGTATGGCAAAGGCAACTGGATAACTGTATGGGACCTAGAAAAGCAAGTCAAAACAGAGCGCCAAGCTAACCGCGGCCTTCAGAGTCGCAACACGGTACTTGAAGCCGAAGTTAACGATTTGAAACAGGGCTTTGAAGCGATTGAAGAGAGAGCCCGTAGTGAACTAGGAATGGTTAAACAAGATGAAATGTTTTTTCAAGTTTTAACCAATAACCAAGATAACCTTATTGAGGTTAACGAACTGAACAAACTATTAAGATAAATTGTTAGCTCAGCTTGTTTAGCTCCCACCCCTAATTCAACCGATAAACCGCGCGATATTTATTCTTCAAATACTCAATGAAATAATTAGGATTGAGTGCTTCACCTGTTACTCTTTGCAGTAATTGTTGCGGCGTATAAAGTCTACCTTGGCTATGAATTTTCTCATTTAACCAACTTTTAATTGGAGCGAAGTTTCCCTTCTCTATATTATTTTCAGTATCTGGCAGGTCGCTAATCATAGTTCCATAAAACTGGCAAGCGTAAATTGCACCTAAGGTGTAGGATGGAAAATAGCCGAAAGCACCGCCACTCCAATGAGAGTCTTGCAACACACCCAAAGTATCTGTTGGTGGCTTGACACCCAGATACTTCATCATCATCTCATTCCATATCTCAGGCAAGTCATTAACTACCATTGAGCCATCAAATAAACCTTTCTCAATCTCATAACGCAAAATAACATGCAATGGGTAGGTTAGCTCATCCGCTTCCACTCGGATAAAACCAGGTTGACAAGTATTAATCGCTTGATAAAACAACTCATCACTTTGTCCTCTCAGATTGTCCGGAAATGAGGCGCTTATAGTTTCAAAATAATGCGAGCAGAAAAACTTACTCTGCGCGATCATCCGTTCCCAAAATAGTGATTGCGATTCATGTATCCCCATTGTCAGTGATTGAGACACTGGTAAATCACGCCCTTCTAACATACGCCCTTGCTCATACAGTCCATGCCCTGTTTCATGAATTAGTGCATACAACGACTCTATAAAATTATCTTCCTTATAACGCGTTGTAATACGAACATCGGTTGGATGACTACCACCACAAAATGGATGAACCGATACGTCCATACGGCCTCGATCAAAATCAAAACCAATGTCTTGGCTGATCCTGCGCCCTAACGATTCTTGCTTAGTAACAGGAAACTTTCCCTTTAAAAAAGAAACATCCGGATGATACGTACTTTCTTTAATTGATTGAATAAACGGAATTAATTCCGTCTTCATATAATCAAATACCGGGGTGATTTCTGCCATTGTCGTTCCACGCTCGAAATTATCGATATTTGCATCGTAAGGGCTTAAGTCAGGAAAAGCATATTGTGCCCAATTTTTCTTCAATTCAAGAAACTGCTTTAACACAGGCGCAAAGTCAGAAAACTTATTATCTTCGCGAGCCTTGACCCAACTGATGTGCGATCGCGATCCTAGCGCCGCCATATCCATTACTAATTGCTTAGGTATCTTTGTTTCCAAATCAAAATCACGTTGCGCCTCATTAATATTACAACGCTGCGATGCATTGAAAGCACTATCATCCTCTTCTTGCAGCGCAAACAAACATTCACCAAGTTGAGTATCAGTCATTCGCTCATGAATCACGCCCGCAAGCGCAGAAATCTGTTGCGCACGCGCTTCAGAAGCACCTGATGGCATAACAACCTCTTGATCCCAACCCAAAGTACACATCACGCCATTAAGATACGAAATCTCTTCTAATTTGCTAACTAGATTTTGATAACTTTTATTTATTGTCATTTTTTTTATTTTATTTTCCTAAACTAAATTACCCATTAAGACGCTTTTTAATTTTAAGGTAGCTATTAATATTTCTTGTGCATTTAACTTAGAAATTTTAAAATTATATTTAAGCGATACAATGCAACCTAATGGGCCATTTCTTCTGAAATTTATCTTTGCTTGTTTCGTGAAAAAGCATTCGTTCTGGTAAAATAATATCGACTCAATACGTATAGCAGACTTAGGCGCACTTTACTATTCCAGCTATTAGGTGAAAACTGTAATTAGCTTAAACATCCGGCTTCCATAAATATTTTTTTATTTCCTCAAAGCCACAATACTTAATAATTTCTGAATCTGTTACTGTGGAGATTTATTAAGGGACTATGGCTGTACTTTAGTCTAATTGATATTTTCACAAATAAGTATATGATCAATATGAAATTAACATTACTACCCCATATAAAATGTTATTTTACGCCTGATAATACTAGCACTAGCTCCATTAAATACGGGGAACTACTATGGTATTTCTCACAAATGAACACCTAGCACATAGTATATGATCACTAATTACACTTATACTATATCCTCCTAATTACACACTATATTACTATGAAAAGGAAATCCAAGTGAATGCTCTGCATATTTGTGTTGTAAGACGGTCAGTCTACATAATCTTTTTATTATCAGTTTTTGCGCTGAGTGGCTGCACCACTTATCCACTACTTTCAGATACTGATGAATTAGCAGCCCCACATGATTATCTTATCGGTCCAGGTGATAACGTCAACATAATTGTTTGGCGTAACCCTGAAATCTCAATGTCGGTTCCTGTTCGTCCAGACGGAAAAATTACTACCCCTTTGGTTGAAGATTTACCAGCGAGTGGTAAAACTGCAACAATACTAGCTCGCGATATTGAAGAAACCTTATCCAAATATATTCAACAACCTGTTGTAACCGTTATTGTGACGGAATTTATTGGTCCCTATAGTGAACAAATTCGGGTTATTGGTGAAGCTACGCAACCTCAAGCATTGGCTTACCGAGAAGAAATGTCATTAATGGACGTTTTAATTGCTGTTGGTGGCATAACAGATTTTGCTGCAGGTAATCGGGCTAGAATTATAAGGAATATTAACGGCGAGAAACAGCAATTTAGAGTGCGTTTAGATGACTTAATTAGAGACGGCGATATTTCAGCCAATGTGCCTATGGTGCAAGGTGATGTTCTTGTGATACCTGAGAGCTTTTTCTAATGATGATTTTTTCTTGTTCCGAGAAAACTCATTTCATCCTCCAAAGGAGCATCTAAAACATGGATGAGTTAATCGCTCAACTGTATGTATATATTAAAGGTACTTGGAGGTATCGTTGGTTAGCAATGACACTTGCTTGGATCATTGCTATAGCAGGATGGATTGTTGTCTATAATTTACCCGATAATTATCAAGCGTCGGCACGTATTTATGTTGATACACAAAGCATTTTACGACCATTAATGCAAGGCATGACGGTCTCACCAAATGCGCAGCAACAAGTTTCCATTATGAGCCGGACTCTGATTAATCGCCCAAATATTGAGCGTATCATACGTATGGTTGATCTTGATATTACAATTAGCAATGAAACCGAAAGAGAAAGGTTAGTTACTGATCTAATGTCAGATATCCGATTAACTGCAGCGGGTGGAGACAATATTTTCACCATCTCAATTAATAATGAAGATCCACTGCTCGCAAAAGATATTGTTCAATCACTATTAACTATTTTTGTCGAAGAAGGTTTGGATGGAAAAAGAGAAGACTCTTCATCTGCACTTCGTTTCATTGACCAGCAAATTGCCGCATATGAAGCCAAATTAATCGCAGCAGAAAATGCTCTTACAGCCTTTAAGCAAGAGAATCTTGGATTGTTGCCTGGACAACAAGGCGGCGATTATTATTCACAATTAATTGAAGCGGGTGAGCGCTTAAGACAGGCCGAACTCGCATTAAGAGAAGCAGAGCAAGCACGAAATGCCATTAGAAAACAAATTACAGGCGATGAACCTGTTTTTATTCTTGAACCATTTAATACCGAAGCTGAAGTCATTGTCGATTTAGAAATTGACTCACGCATACGATCATTAAAAGAAGACCTCGATACATTGAGACTTAACTTCACTGATCATCACCCTGACATTATTGCAACTATGCGCCTTATCGAGCAACTGGAAGTGCGCAAAAAAACAGAGGCAAAATCTATACACCCCACTGGCGACCCTGGGAAAAATTACAGCCCCATGCTTCAACAGCTTAACGTCGCGCTGGCAGAGTCAGAAGCTATTGTTGCATCAATGCAAGCAAGGGTCGAAGAATATACTGGACGTTATGAACACTTAAAAGCCTTAAGTGTTGCAATACCTAAAGTAGAATCTGAGTTTACTCAACTAAACAGAGATTACAACGTCAATAAAGCTAATTATGAACAGTTGCTTGGACGCCGCATCTCCGCTCAAATGTCTGGCGAGTTGACTTCAGCATCAGGTTTGCTTTCGTTTAGAATTATCGATCCACCAACAGTACCAGACAAGCCTGACGGCCCAAATCGTCCAATATTTTTTAGTTTAGTCTTTCTAGCAGCCTTAGGTATTGGTATCGTTTCGGCATTTATTATAAGCCAAATTCGCCCTGCTTTTTATAGTCAAAGTAATTTACGTGAAGTTTCTGAATTGACTGTGTTAGGCACAGTTCCCATGATTTGGACCGACCATGAACAAATTAAACAAAGAAGACGTCTCTATGCTTTTGGTTTTTCGTTGCTATGCCTTGCAGGCATCTATACTTTTTTAATGATATTTATTGATAAAATTTGATTCTGCATTGTCTAGCTTGCCATTCTAATTTCAATTTGAAATAAAATGGCGTTATCAATAAAACTTCGTTAATGTGGCTTAATAATTGGAGAAAAGCTTGAGTATCATTGAAAAGGCTGCTAATAAACTTAGAAAGAGTGCTAATGCTAGTACAAAACAATCCTCTGCTAATGAGATTGTTCCTAGCAAAGAAAGTAAAGCTCCACTTTCTCACGGCGATATGCCAGCTAAAATTACCACTATCGACCAGACACTGTCACCACCTGCTACTGAAACGAATCAAGTCAATCAAATTTTCATTGATCTCGACAAATTAAATAAATTGGGTATTGTAACGCCCGATCAAGGAAAAACTCAGGTAGCTGAGCAATTCAGGGTAATTAAACGTCCATTATTAACAAAAGCATTTGCAGATCCTAAAACTATAAAGAATGGCAACCTAATTATGGTAGCCAGCTCTTTGGCTGGCGAAGGAAAAAGTTTTTGTTCAGTAAACTTAGCAATGAGTATTGCCTCTGAATTGGATCATAGAGTTTTATTAATTGATGCAGATGTCGCTCGACCATCAATACCCAGAATTCTGGGCTTTGAACCAAAAAAAGGCCTGCTTGATATTCTTCTTAATAAAGAGCTTGATATATCAGATGTCATGCTACAAACAGGTGTTGACAAATTGACGCTAGTTTCCGCAGGTGAAGAAAGACACGCACATGCCACCGAATTACTTGCAGGTCACCGCATGGGACTATTGTTGGATGAATTATCACAGCGCTATCATGACCGAGTTGTAATTTTTGATTCTCCACCACTATTACAAACCAGTGAAGCGCGAGTTTTAGCTGCACGAATGGGTCAAATTGTCCTAGTAGTTGAAGCTGAACAAACATCTCAGCAAGCCGTTAAAGAAGCACTTAAGCAAATTGAGTCTTGCACTTCAATCAACTTAATTTATAACAAAGCTAGAGCTTTTTCTGGAAGGGAAAATTATGGTTATGGCTATGGGTATAATTATTCATGAAATGTCGTGGGCATAATACTATCCATGATGATGTATTACCCAAAATATGTTGTGCGCTGTTAATAATACTTGGGGCTTCCGCATCCTCTCCTAATATTTTTGCGGCTGAATGGGAATTCAAACCACGATTAACTGTTAGTGAAACTTATACTGACAATGTTCGATTAGGTGCTGCTGGATTAGGGGCTGGTGGGTTTGGAGGTACGGGTAACCAGCAAGGAGGCGATTTTATAACACAAATCAATCCTGGAATATTATTTACAGGTGTTGGAAGAAGATTTAATTTAAGCACCAATTACACGATGAACAATCTCATTTTTGCTGAAAACAGCAATTTTAACAGAATTAGACATCAACTAAATGCTACTGCAACGACTGAGATAATTAAAGACTTCTTCTTTATTGATGGTATGGCAAGAAGAATGCAGCAAAACGCATCTTTGACTGGTCCACAAGCAGTTGACAACACAAGTATCACAGGAAATAGAATTGATATAAGGACTTATAATCTCAGTCCCTATTTACGCTATCATTTCAAACAACTTGCCTCGACTGAGTTGCGTTATACACGTGGAATCGTTGAGTCAAACTTACGAAATGGACTTAGAAATAGCCAGCGAGATAGTTTTCAGTTTAGTCTAAATAGTGGTAGCGCATTCAGAACACTACAGTGGGGTTTAAACTATAATAAAAATATTATCCATTTTACACGCACCGATAGAGAAATTAAGACTGAACAATCAATTGCAAATCTTCGTTATAACCTAACGTCGCAATTCGCTTTAACCGCAACAGGTGGGTATGAAAACAACAGATTCGGTTCAGCTGTAAGACGTGACATCTCGGCGCCGTCCTGGACTATTGGTTTCTTTTGGGCACCAACACAAAGAACCGATATCAATCTTGCTGCTGGAAAAAGATTCTTCGGTGACACTTACAGAGCTGAGGCTAACCATCGTACGCGCTTAACCACGTGGGCTGCGAGATATATCGAAGAGGTTACTACATTTAATCAGCAAGCTGGTCAAGCCGGGGGCTTTGGCAACTTTGGTGGCTTTGGTGGCTTTGGTGGCTTTGGTGGAGGCACGGGTGGCATTGGAGGTCTTGATACACTAGGTGCACTGAATAGCGTAAACAATGGACTTTTTCTACAGAAACGATTCAGTGCTTCTGTTAGTTTAAATGGCGCTAGAAACACGCTGTCCTTTAGAATTTTTAATTTATCTCGCAAGTCACTTTCTTCTATAGAAGATAACGTCGAGTTATTTGGGTTAGATAATGCACTGCTAACTCGAAATATAAAGCAAACAGGAGTCAATGCTAGATGGAATTACAAGCTTAGTCCTCTCACTAACGCATCGTTTGGCGCTAGTTTTGTAAGATTTAGATTTGCAAGCTCTAACACAAAAACTAACAACATGATATATAACGCAAGTTTGACAAATAAAATCCAGCCCAACCTAACTGGAATATTGCGTTATCGGTATATACAGCGGCAAGGCGGATCAAGTCAGTTTGGAAATTTAAGCGCGAACTCTATTACCGCCTCTTTAAGAATGGATTTTTAGAAGGAAAATAATGTACGAATCTTTTTACGGTCTGACTGCGAAACCATTCCAACTGCAGCCTGATCCGAGTTTTTTCTTTGCCAGCAAAGGCCACAACCGTGCCATGGCCTATCTAGAGTACGGCCTATCGCAAGGCGAGGGATTCATTATTATCACTGGAGAAGTTGGCGCAGGTAAAACCACACTCATGCGCACGCTCTTTAAGAAACTTGAATGTGAAGAGATCATTTCCGCACAGATCGTAAACACATATTTGAATGCCGATGACGTATTAAGAATGGTTGCAGCAGCGTTTGGGTTAAATACTGAAAACATAACTAAGGCTTCCCTACTGCTTGAGTTGGAGAAATTTCTTCGTCAATGTGATCAGCAAGGTAAACGCGCACTTTTAGTGGTCGATGAAGCACAGAATCTTTCAGCCGACACACTTGAACAGCTAAGGATGCTGTCTAACTATCAAACAGACGACAAACCACTTCTACAAACTTTTTTACTTGGCCAACCAGAATTTAGGCGGATATTACTAGGCAATAATATGCAACAACTACGCCAACGCGTCATCGCCACCTATCATTTAGGTCCAATGGACGCCTTGGAAACCAGAGCATATATTGAGCATCGTTTAAATACGGTTGGCTGGCAAGGTAACCCTGTTATACAAGACGAGGCTTTTCCGCTTATACATGAACAAAGCGGCGGTATCCCACGTAAAATCAACACCCTCTGTGACCGTATGTTAATAATGGGTTACCTTGATGAACTACACAGTTTTGGCGTTCATGAAGTGAGTGAAGTCGTTCAAGATATCCAGCAAGAATTTGATTCTTCAGGTTTAGAATTAGACGAGCCCAATCTACCCCCTGACACCACAAATAATAACCCCAGTGTTGAACAAATGGATGAACGTCTCAATAAAATGGAGAAATCCGTTATTTCTGTTTTAGATTTATTAAAACAGGTTCTGTCGCTATCCAGCGTAAAAAGTAGAACAGAAAAAGACAAGTCATAACGATTATTATTCACAAATATCCAACCAAGAAAACAAATGAAATCAATACGCAACGCCATGACAATTGATGTTGAAGACTATTTTCAGGTTTCTGCTTTTGCATCCCATATTCCAAGAGAAGCATGGGAGTCCCTGCCATGCCGGGTTGAAAAAAATATAGATCGCATACTTTTATTGCTGGATGATAAACAAATAAAAGCCACTTTTTTCACCTTAGGTTGGGTTGCCAAACGTTATCCATCAATGATCAAACGTATGCTGGAAAATGGGCATGAGATCGCTAGTCATGGTTGGTCACACTACAGAGTTACAGATCAACAACCATCGGAATTTAAAGAAGACATTACGCAAAGTAAAGCATTATTAGAAGATATTAGCGGTCAGTCCGTATTAGGTTACCGCGCACCTAGTTTTTCCATTAATCACAAAAACCTATGGGCTTTGGAATTTCTCCAAGAGGCAGGGTACCAGTATAGCTCCAGCATCTATCCTGTACAGCATGATCACTACGGTATGCCTGATGCGCCACGTTTTGGTTTTTACCCGCCAGAAGGCAAAGGTTTACTTGAGTTGCCTGTCACGACCACACGACTATTTGGTCACAATGTCCCTGCTGGCGGCGGCGGTTATTTCAGGCTATGGCCTTACTCCGTTTCGCGTTGGTTCTTAAACAGAGTCAATCAGGTTGATACTCAGCCGGCAATTTTCTATTTTCACCCATGGGAAATTGACTATGAACAACCTCGCCAAGAAGGCATTAATTTAAAAACACGTTTTCGTCATTATCTAAATTTGCAACGAATGGAAGGAAGGCTCCGATTGTTAACCCATGATTTTAAATGGGGCCGTATGGATCACATATTTCTACCACAAATTTCGTGAGCGCTTGCAATATTATGTCAATAGAACTCGATGATCCGGTATCAATAACACCACCCTCTGTTCACTATATGCAACCAGAAGATTATGAAAGATGGGATCAATTCATTTCAAGTTGTCCAGATGCCACTTTCTTTCATCGAGCGGGCTGGAAAACAGTAATCGAGCGTGCTTTTGGACATAAAACTTGGTTTCTTTATGCTGAAGTTAATGGTGATATTCTAGGCGTACTTCCTTTAGCTGAGGTCAAAAGCGTTCTCTTTGGACACTCTCTGAGTGCACTCCCCTTCTGTGTCTATGGTGGTATTGCCGCAATTAACGAACAAGCCTGGGAAGCGCTTGATCAAGCCGCTCAAGCATTAGCCACACAACTAAGCGTCGACTTTTTAGAATACCGTAATCGTGAGACACAACATTCAGGTTGGCCAACTAAAGACCTTTATGTCACTTTTCGTAAAGAGATTGATCCTGACGTGGAAAAAAACATGCAAGCAATTCCACGCAAACAACGCGCCATGGTTCGCAAAGGGATTAAAGCTGAACTGCAAAGCGTTATCGACCAAGATATTGAACGTTTCTTCTTTGCATACGCAACAAGCGTTCATCGTTTGGGTACACCTGTTTTCTCTAAGAAGTATTTTCAACTACTCAAAGAGGTTTTTGCTGAAGACTGTGAATTAATGATTATCACTAAAGATGACAAAACAGTTAGTAGCGTCATGAGTTTTTATTTCCGTGATGAAGTCTTACCTTATTACGGTGGTGGAACTGATAGCGCTAGAAACCTCGCGGCCAATGACTTTATGTATTGGGAATTAATGCGCCTAGCCTGTGAAAAGGGAGTCAAAACTTTCGATTTTGGTCGAAGCAAACGTAATACCGGCTCCTTTAGTTTCAAAAAGAACTGGGGATTCGAGCCACAACCACTGCATTATGAATACCAGCTCGTTAAAGCCAAGGAAATACCTGACCACAATCCTCTGAATCCTAAGTATCAGTTGTTTATTAAAGCCTGGCGAAAACTACCACTTTCTGTTGCTAATTTAGTTGGCCCACATATTGTGAAGAACCTAGGTTAACATGGAAGATATTCTTTATCTTACCCATCGAATCCCCTACCCGCCAAACAAGGGTGACAAAATACGCTCTTATCATTTATTAAAACACTTGAGCCAGAACTATCGCGTTCATCTTGGAACTTTTATTGATGATAAGGATGATTGGAAATACGTTAACAAAGTTAAAAGCCTTTGTGCTGAAACATACATTGTAAGCCTCAATCCATTAGTTGCACGTCTCCATTGTCTACCTGCATTATTCAATAATGACCCGCTAACCTTGGCTTTCTATAAAAACAAGCAGTTTCAAGATTGGGTTAACACACTTATTAAAACAAAATCAATTCGTAAAACATTAATCTTCTCTGCTGCCATGGCACAATTTACGCGGCATCATTCCTCGTTACACCGCGTAATTGATCTTGTTGATGTTGACTCAGACAAATGGAGACAATACGCAGAGACTAAATCTTGGCCACAGAGTTGGATTTACCAACGTGAATCAAAATTATTGCTGGATTATGAGAGAAAAATAACACAAGAGTTCGATAGCACATGTTTTGTTTCAGAAAAAGAAGCCCATATTTTCCAACAGCTAGCACCAGAAGATGCAAATAAAGTTACCTATTTCAACAATGGCGTTGATACTGATTTTTTTACGCCAGATAGGAAATATGACAACCCATATCCCAATCAAACAGAAATCATTGTGTTTACCGGCGCAATGGATTACTGGGCAAATATAGACGCGGTTGAATGGTTCGCTAAAGAAATTTTTCCTAAAATTTCTGCAAGCCGACCAAATGTACAGTTTTATATCGTCGGTAGTCGGCCTAGCTCTCAAGTTAAGGCGCTAGCCTCTCTACCCAATATTACTGTCACTGGATTTGTTGAAGAAACAAGACCCTACTTAGCTCATGCATCGCTTATTGTGGCGCCATTAAGAATTGCAAGAGGAATACAAAACAAAGTGTTAGAAGCAATGTCCATGGGAAAAGTCGTTATCACGTCTCCACAAGCCTTAGAAGGCATCAATGCAACACCTGAAAAAGAATTATTTGTTGCTACTGACGAAAAAGCTTTCGCTCAACAGATTATGGCATTACTCCAATCAAGTGACACTGTCTCCATTGGTCAAGCAGCTAGGTCTTTTGTTTTATCTAACTACAGCTGGGAAAATAATTTAATGCGTATTGACCAGTTACTATCCAAACCATTAAAAGCTCAATCAACATGAACGCACAGACTTCACTAAACCAATCTAATGTGACAACTGATAATCGTTTGAAGATGGCTTCTTCGATAACAATTGTGGTTATCTTGGGAATTCTTGGCATTTATCATCAAACTACATGGTCTATGGTTGCTACGTGGAATCGCTCAGAGACTTATGCACATGGGTTTCTTATTCTGCCATTTAGTATTTATATGATATGGACACGGCGGCGACAGCTACTATTACTTGATCACCAACCTAACTTTTTTGCATTAATAGCACTCTGCGGTATTGGTTTCACATGGCTTATTGCTACACTGGCCAGTGTACAAATCGTAACACAGTACATGTTAGTTGCCATGATACCCATTATTGTCTGGGCTATATTAGGTAATCGCCTATTAATAGCAACGACTTTTCCGCTGGTGTATCTCTTTTTTGCGGTGCCATTTGGAGATGTACTAATACCACCACTCATTGATTTTACCGCCGACTTCACGGTAAGCGCGCTTCAATTAACTGGGGTGCCCGTATTTCGTGAGGGTACATTTTTCTCACTGCCAACAGGCAACTGGTCTGTCGTAGAAGCATGTAGCGGACTGCGCTATCTCATTGCGTCAGTCACCTTAGGCACACTGTATGCCTATTTAACTTATTTTAGCTTTAAACGCCGAATTATCTTTATCATACTATCGATAATCGTACCCATTATTGCCAATGGCATTCGTGCTTATCTAATCGTAATGACAGGCCATTTAAGCGGGATGACATTGGCAGTCGGAGTAGACCACCTGATTTATGGCTGGATATTTTTTGGCTTTGTCATGTTGTTATTATTTTGGGCTGGTTCTTTTTGGCGTGAGGATGATAACAATGAAGCAAAACAAGTGACACACCCAAACAAAAACCACAACAAAATCAACACATCTTCTTCACTTAACCGAACTTTATTAATGGCTTTCACTGTATTTTCTGTTGCTCTAATCTGGCCAATATTTGCCTCCCATATAGACAAACAAACAAGCTTGAATGCAATTCACAAAATCGAAATAAATTATCCCTCAAAAGACTGGTCAGTTAACTCAGAACCAATGACTAGTTGGGAACCTATTTATGTGGGTGAACCTACCAAACTTTACAATAATTACCAACATAATAATAAAAGGGTTAGTCTTTTTATCACTTACTACCATAATCAGCATCAAGGCAATGAGCTCATTAACTTTGGAAATATTTTAGTAAAAGATGATGATGACATTTGGCGCAATATCAATGAAACAACACGTACTGTTGTTATAAATTCACAAGAATTAAAAATTCGTGAAACACAACTCCATTCACGTTCTTCTAAACTACTGGTTTGGCGTTGGTACTGGCTTGATGATATCGAAACAATCAGCCCATATATTGCAAAAGCACTACTCGCAAAAAACATGCTCTTTTCCAATAATGACGGCGGCGCCGAGATAATACTGGCCAGTCATTATGAAGATTCAATAGATGAGGCTACTGACACCATGAATAAATTTTTAAGCGATTTGAGGCCATCAATATTAGCTGGGCTACATAAGGCAGAAGAGCCTTTTTAAGTGAATTCAAGAAAACCACCTCTTATTGTTCATGTCATCTACCATCTTGATATTGGCGGATTAGAAAACGGTCTGGTTAATCTTATTAACCATATACCGTCTGATCGTTACCGGCACGCAATTATATGTTTAAAAGGGTATACCGATTTTTATCAACGGATAACCAGAAAAGATGTGAAAATAATTGCATTGAATAAAGAAGAAGGCCTTGATCCTAAGTTATATCTTAATCTTTTTAAAGCACTGCGGCAGTTGAACCCTGATATTGTTCATACAAGAAATCTTGGCACAATGGAAGCACAACTTATTTCAGTCGTAGCTCGTGTGAAAGCACGGATACACGGGGAACATGGCCGAGACATGTTTGATCTTAATGGCGACAACCGCAAATATAATTTACTGCGACAATTAATCAGCCCATTTATTAATCATTTCATCGCTGTAAGTAAAGACCTCGAAACATGGTTGGTTAACACAATTGGTGTATCGCCCAATAAAATTACGCAAATTTATAATGGTGTTAATAATCGTCGTTTCCATACAAACCTAAAAAAACCAACTGAATTAGGTCCAACAGGTTTCTTTGGTGAAAACACATTTGTTATTGGCAGTGTTGGAAGAATGGCCGCAGTAAAAGATTACCCTACGTTAGTTCGCGCTTTCATACAGACCCTTAAGAAACAACCATCCGCTCGCAAGCATCTTCGTCTATTAATCGTCGGTGAAGGAATTACACGTAATGAGTGTATGGAATTAACAAAAAAAGAGGATATTGAAAACCTTGTTTGGTTTCCTGGCGAAAGAACAGACATTCCGGTGCTCATGCAATCAATGGATTTGTTTGTACTGCCTTCACTTGGAGAAGGTATCTCTAATACGATTCTAGAAGCAATGTCTTGTGGACTACCTGTTGTCGCCACCCGTGTTGGTGGAAATGTCGAGTTGGTTAAACAAGGCGTTACCGGAAAACTCATTGAGGCCGGCAATCTAAATGAAATGGCGGAAGCGATATTAAACTACTACACCGACGCTCAATTAGTAAAAGATCATGGTGCAGCAGCACGCCAACAGATCGAAGCAAACTTTAGCATGGACGCAATGATGAATGCTTATTTGAGCGTCTATGACAAAGTTTTACATTAAAAACCATATGCAAACCTCATTGAACTTACTTTCAGTGAAAATAAATCTAAAAAAGGAAAAATAATATGTGTGGGATTGTTGGTCTGTTTGATATACACAGAAAAAGTGAAATAGACAAACAACAGCTTGAACGCATGAACCAAACACAAGTTCATCGTGGACCCAACGAAGGTGATATCTACACTGAACCAGGAATTGGTTTGGGACATCGCCGTTTATCTATTATTGATGTATCTAGTGGTCAGCAACCACTCTTTAACGAAGACGGCAGCGTTGTCGTTGTATTCAATGGTGAGATTTATAATTTCAAATTACTCGTTAATGAATTAACGGCACTTGGCCATAAATTTCGTACTCACAGTGACACTGAGGTAATCGTACATGCCTGGGAAGAATGGGGTGAGCGTTGCGTTGAGCGTTTCCGCGGCATGTTCGCGTTTGGTTTATGGGATCGTAACCAAGAAACACTTTTTATGGCTCGAGACCGGCTAGGCATAAAACCGTTTTACTATGCATTACTTGAAAATGGATCGTTCATCTTCTCTTCTGAACTTAAAGCAATTCTAGCTCACACTGATTTTAATCGAGAAATGGACCCTCGTGCGATTGAAGATTACTTTTCTTACGGCTATATACCAGAGCCAAAAACAATATTTAAACAAGCCAACAAACTTTCTCCCGGCTTCAGTTTGTCCGTACGTAGAGGACAAACATCACTGCAACCAAAGCAATACTGGGACGTACCATTCACACCACATGACGCCATCAGTGAACAAGAAGCTCAAGAAGAATTAATTACTAAATTACGCGATTCAGTCAATATCCATTTAATGACAGAAGTACCCCTTGGCGCATTTCTATCCGGCGGCGTAGATTCTAGTGCTGTCGTAGCAATGATGAGTGGTTTGATGGACGAACCCGTCAACACTTGCTCTATCTCTTTTGGCGACCCAAAGTTTAATGAATCTTCCTATGCTCAGGAAGTTGCTAATCGTTATCAAACCAAACATTACGTTGAACAAGTTGGGCAAAACGACTTTGATCTAATTGACAAATTAGCTGCTTTATATGACGAACCTTTTGCAGACAGTTCAGCAATGCCTACTTACCGCGTCTGTGAGCTGGCAAAGAAAAATGTCACTGTGGTCTTATCGGGTGATGGAGGCGATGAAAATTTGGCTGGGTACCGTCGATATCGCTGGCATATGTATGAAGAGAAAACCAGATCAGTACTTTCACACAAAATACGTAAACCACTATTTGGTTTATTAGGAAATCTTTATCCTAAGGCTGATTGGGCACCTAAAGTTTTACGAGCAAAATCAACCTTTGAAGCGTTAGCTCGCGATTCTGTAGAAGGCTACTTTCATAGTGTATCGATTATGGATAACAAAATGCGGCAACGTCTATTCACTCCTTCATTCAAAAATGATTTACAAGATTATCATGCAATCGAAGTTTTAAGAGAACACGCAAATCAGTGTCCTGCAGAAGATGCATTATCGAGCGTGCAATATTTAGACATCAAGACGTATCTTGTTGGAGACATTCTTACCAAGGTGGACAGAGCCAGCATGGCGCATTCCTTAGAAGTCCGAGTACCGCTGTTGGATCATGAATTAGTCGAGTGGATTTCAGGATTGCCTGCTTCTCTTAAATTAAAAGGTACGGAAGGCAAGTACATATTTAAAAAATCACTAGAACCCTATCTTTCAGACAATATACTTTATCGAGACAAAATGGGGTTCTCCATTCCGATCGCAAGTTGGTTTAGAGGTGAGTTACGTGAACGACTGCGCAGTGCGATACTTGGCCCGGTACTGGCTGAAACAGGCATATTTAATATTAAGTTTCTTGAAGAAATGCTTGATCACCATCAATCAGGGAGAAGAGACTATAGCGCACCACTATGGACGCTATTAATGTTTGAGTCTTTTTTACGTAATACGTATCACCATGAAAAGCTAAACAATTCAACTGAACCTAAGGTTGCGTGAGATTAACAAATAATTTTCGAGACGAAACAGTGTCATCCAAATGAAAAACGGGAAAGCCAAGTAATTTGGTTTGCCCGTTTTTATTAATCAATAGCTTAGATATTTATTCACTAGTCAAAAGGTATACGTGACAACCAAGCTTGCGAGGCCGCCTCGTTAACACTCAAAATCATACCTGGGAAGAAACCAAAAAGTAGAACTAAAAATGCAGGTACACAAAGTAAAAGTAATTCGCGCTTTTGTAAATCTTGCGTTTGGAGAACATCGTTATGCTTAATCGGACCTAAAAAAGCACGGCGCGTATATGACAGCATATAGGCAGCACCCAAAATCGCACCTGCCAACGCGGCAATTCCTAAGCCCGTATTTGCCGACAGAGCACCGACAATCATTAAAAATTCAGCGGGAAAACCACTGGTACCTGGAATTCCAATACTGGCAAGTACAAATAAAAAGTACAAACAAGTCAGTTTAGGCATTACTTTAGCTAGACCACCCAAGTGAATTACATCAGTACTGCCTAAACGGTGTTGAATAAATCCGGCGATAAGAATTAAAGCGCTGGCAATCAATGTGAAGTTAAGCATTTGAAATACTGCACCTTGTACACCTTGCATATTGAGTGATGCAATACCAACTATAACCAATCCAACATGACTAATGCTGGCATATGCAAGTAAGCGTCTCAAGTTGGTTTGTTGCAAAGCTATCAAAGCACCATAAACGAGTGTAATGGCACCCAGTATTGATAGCATCCAAATAAATTCAACTGTAGCCGTTGGTGCCAACGGCATAGTAAACCGAAGAATGCCGTATAAACCGAGTTTCAGACCCATCAATAACGCGACAATATGAGTCGGTCCTTCCATCGCCGCTGCTGGCAACCATGTATGGAAAGGCACCAGCGGCGCTTTTACCGCAAAACCAAATAATAACAACATAAATACAACAGTCTGCAAGTTCTCATGTAACGGCGTTTCTAACAATACAGGCAAACTAAAAGACAAGTCATACGGTATGCTACCACCTATCTGAAGCGCATGATTTGATGCCAGAATAATAATTGCTAATAATAATGGAACACCACCAAACAACATAAACAATGTGTATTTCATTGCGGCACTACGTCGTTGTGAACCAATACCACACAGCCCAATCAGGAATAAAAATGGCGGCAATGTTAGTTCCCAGAACAAGAAAAATAACATCATGTCTAAGGCACAAAACACACCAATTGTTACACCTTCAAGCGCCAACAATAATGAAAAATGAAAACGCGGATTGTATTGTGTGGAGTTCCAGCAAGCCAGCATCGCAACAATTGTCAATAATGCAGTCAATGGCAAAAATAGTATAGAAATGCCATCAACACCAACGAGATACTCAATATTTAATAGCGGTATCCACGCATATTGCTCAACTAACTGGAAGTCAGCATTGGCGCTGTCAAAAAACAGTAAGGCAAGAAGCGTTAGTAATAATTCAAAACTAGCAATGCCCAATGCAATCGTCTTGGCTTGTTTGACATTACTGACAGAACCTACCGCAATGGCACCTAATAAAGGCAGCAGAATAATAAGCGTTAATAGTGGAAAATTAATATCACTCATCTTCGGTGTCCTTGGTGTTAGTCAATACAGTATCAGAATGTTGTTCATAATAAGACGTTGAGCGCAATTCGCTCATCGGTGACACACCTTGATCTATCATATGTATCCAGGGTGACGTATTCAAGCCAACACTGACAATTAATGTACAAATGACCGCCGCAATTATGCCTTCATTCTTACGCGAAGGCGGCGTACTGACTTTTGGAGAATATACAAAAGGACCTTGAAAACGTTTTGGATCAGCAATGAAAATCTGTTGAAAAGCACGTAGCAATAATGCGGCGGCTAAAACATTACCAAAAAGTATCGCGATAGAAACAATCCAACCAAAACCTTTAATCGTTCCTTCCACTAACAAGTGAATACCGTCAAATCCAGGCGTTCCAGGCATGACCATTGTACTCAACGCACAGACCACAAATAAAACAGCGATGGCGGCATTGGAATCAAACATGCCACCTAAACGTGGGATAAATGAGGTATGTGTTCGCTTATAAATCATACCAATGGCAAACAATATGCCGGCCGTTGCAAGGCCAAAGGTGAGAGAGAGCAAGATACTTCCTTCCATACCGTAAGTATTGAAGTCAAAAACACCAATAATCAACATACCTGTTTGGCTGATCACAGCAAAAGCCAATAAACGACGGATATTTATTTGCATTAATGCTAAAAGTGCGCCGTAAAAAATACCAATTAGTCCAAGTATCAATACGAAATCAGTCCACTGTTCAGCAACTTCTGGCAAGAAAGGAATAACAACCCGAATAACGGCATAAATTCCGAGTTTTAGTCCAATTAAGAAGATACCTGCACTGGCAATCGTTCCCTGCTCTGCAAGTACGGGCAACCATCCATGAAATGGAAATAATGGCATACGGATGGCAAAGCCAAAAAATAGCAGGATAAAAATTAATGTTGCATACTCTAGCGTTGCATCACTATGTCGGAGCACAGTCCAATCAAACGATACCGCATCACTTGATCCCATGACACCAAACCCAAGCATCAAGAAGCCACACAGCACCATTAACAAGCCACTACCCCAATGCTGCAATAATAGCGCAACAACCCAGCGTCGATTCTGCCCAGAACCACCACGAATAGTCATTATTACAATAGGAACTAGCTCAAGTAAGCATGCAAACCAGAATTGCAGAGCATTCATTGCTGAGAACGCTGCAATTAAAATGGCACCGTACCCAAGTATGCAGGCAATGTGTATCCTGTCTGAAGAACGCCGAGTCGTTAATGTATAAATTAACGCCACAAGCATTAGTATGGCTGTTAAGGGTATAAATAAAATACTTGCGCCATCAACACCAACAGAATAGTTAAAAATTATATTCTGAAACTGTTCGTACAATTGAACGCCGGGACGATCAGTTTCAAAAACAAACAGAAGATAAATACTAAGTGAAATAGTTAGTATTGTCGCAACGAAGCCAGTACGCAACGCTAAAACTGCCGAAGGTAACAACAACACTACAAGCATCGCTATTAGTGGAATCAGCGTTAATGTCGTTAACAACGGAAACGCCGCCGTTTCCGACCATAGGGTTATATTTACAGTATCCATCAAATCCTCAAATTGAAGACGCAAACATCAAAACCAGAAATACAAATAAAACAAGATAACGTGGTTTAAGTTGCAGTTTCTCAAACGTATTCGCAGCATGACCAAGCTGGCGACCAATATCAACCATTCCTACACCAACACCACGTAGAACCAGTCGTTCTTCAAACCAGCTCATGGCACTTGCCATCCATTCCAACAAATTGCCTGCAAAACCTTTACCCCTAGCCAATTCATTAAGTTCTAGATTAGGTTGTTTGGTTAATGTCTTTTGTTCTAATTGAGCCAGTGATGAGATCGCCATAGCTGCCGATGTGGGTGTTCCCATTGCTCTATCAATAACTTCATTATCAAAATATTCCAGATCTCGGCCTAATCCGTTAATCGGTCTAACTAACGTACGATCAATGATTGGATCCAACCAAAAACGTTGTAACGATGCAATATATAACCAACGTTGATTTGCAATACTTTTCGATATTGGTCTCATTGGGTTGCCATGTACATAGTGCAACAATGATGGTGCTGTCATAACTTGATAGCCTCTCACCACAGCATGTGCACATAGATGCCAAGTTGCCAATTCCCAAAATCCTAATCCACAAGCTAGAAACATTAAACCAATCTGGCCTGTAATCGCAAAGCATATAGAGCTTTTTACATCAGTCTGAGTTAAACCAACGATAAGACTGTATATCGCAGTAAACAATCCGACAATAATCAACAACGCCATGGTTAAAGGTGCTTGTTCAATTATCGGTCGAAGTAAAATCACCAAAAATATACCTGCATGGATCATAACTGCACCATAAAACAATGCACTTGAAGGCGTTGGTCCCTCCATTGCCCTTGCTAACCAGGGTGTAAAAGGTAACTGTGCAGATTTAGCTATCGCGGCCACAACAAAACACAAACTAATAACAGTCGCTGTTGGCATAGTTAGCTGCTCAGCAAAATAATTTAAGTCAATCCAGTTGACTGTTCCTGCGTAGTAAAAAGATAAACCAATACCTAACAAAAACCCGACGTCACCCACACGATTGGTAACAAAAACGCGTGTTGCGTTAATTGTTGCGATAGGTCGATCATAGGCAAATAATATTAAGAAATATGAACATACTCCGGCAATCTCCCAACCTATGAAAGTACTTACAGCATTACCTGATAACATTATCAAAAGTATGGCAGAAGAAAACAAACTCAGCGTAAAGAAGAAACGATGAAATCCGGCTTCCTTATGAATGTAGTTAACTGAAAACCGAGTAATAATGACCAGAATAATAGAAAACAATAAAGCTGCAAAGACATTAAATCCACCCGTAATGAAATTTATTTCAATACTCAGTATGTCACTTGTAAGCCATTGCCCAGCATAAAATGAACCCTTATTCAATCCCAGCAGGTCAAAAATAAAAAGCGCAATCGATAAAAAGCAAGAAGCCACAATAGCATTTTTTGCAATAGCGACAGTCGTACTTTCTCCCTCTCTACCACTAATTTTGTCAAAAAAATGACAAGAACCAATAATAATTGCAGCCAATAATGGTAACAGCGGTATAAATACAGCCAAAAAATCCATCTTAAGCTCCTGTTAAGTTTGGTTGTTTGACTAAAACAGGAGGCAACGGATCATTCATGTCCTGGAAGTATTCTGTGGATGTATCACATATTGGAATATCTTTATCTGTCGGTTGCCAAGGCACGAAACCAACACCACGCTCAAACACTGATATTTCACCAGTTTCTGGATCTATAGCACTTAACAACACCCAACCACCACCAACTAGCTCTTGGATACTTTCTTGACGTCCATAAATTTCGCCAAGTATTTCCGTCTTTGCTTCTACCAAGATCTGTAACCGTAATGGCTCATGAATCTCAACCATTTGTTTAGGCAAGCCTGTTCTCAAGTCACTATTGGTACCTTCCATGACACCAAAAAGACCCGTAATATTATGTGGGATCTTAGTGCTACAACCAAAACGTTCATTGTCAATTGTTGAGAAATAATATTCAAGATTAATACCCGCGCCAACAGGACCAACTGCTAGCAAGACGTTTTCTAAGTATTTACCATCTGGATCCTGGGTAGCATCATATGAGATTAAAAATGGTCGTCTATCCAGGAATATTCCTTGTGTCACAGAACGTCGCCCGACAATAGCCGAAGCATTTGTAGCATGCCCATATTCTGGACGTACTTGGCTTAAGTCATTAGAACGCAGGTGTGCATGTTCAATCCCAGCCGCAGGGGTTTTAGGATTATTAGCTGAGAAAAACCGACGACATCGCTCTTGAGCTGAGGCGTTTCTCCCTTCAATAAGATCATCTCTAAGCTTTTCATAACTCGGCTTTAAGGCTTCAGGAACATCCTCTGTGTCATACCAAGTAACGACATCACTACATGTATCATGTTCCGCACCTAAAAACCAGGTATCCTCCGGAATTTCAATCCCTCTTTCAGCCAACATTTTTCGAATTACTGGACGATTGACCATCGCCGCAAACAAGCGAGCATTAGGCCCACCACGCTTTCCACTACATGCACCGCAGTCATGAGCTGCTTCGTGAGGATTATTCTGGCTTGTCGACCCATGTGCCATTAAACTTACAATTTTTGAAAACCCATAAGTTAAACCGGTATTACGCAGAAACCCTTCTATTCTGTCTACCTGCTCTACATCAGTAAACCCTAGACGAGGATTGGCAGGAGTAGCTTCATTTTTTGCGTCCTCTTCAGAAGCTGTAAAGAACAATTCTGTAGGTACTTTTGCATCTATCTTTTGCCGCATGGAACTATTAAAGGCTATCAGTTGTTTAGGCAAAAAAGTTTTTCCCAACAAACCAACAAATACAGCAGGCGCTAAGATATCAATCATGGCATAAGAGATAATCAAGCTACGCCGCAGTGATTGATTCATTAAATAAGCAATTCTCTGGTAGAAATTGCGTCCTTTATTATGCGCATCAACGATTGTTTCAGTACCTTCTCTTGGCACTTCATCAACATTATGAGATGGTACAACTACGATTGGACATAATGCCGTTCTATGGTGATCATCAAGGCCTTTATAATTCATAGGTAGACCATAAAAACCAGCAGCACCTAATGTTTCAATCTTTGGATTAATCTCTTCTAATTGACGACGTATACTTTCTTCCCGTTCATCGATACAAAAAACAACCTGTGCTTCTGGTCGCTGATCTCTTTTAGCCCATCGACCTCGCTTAAGATTTGCATTAACCGCATGGAAAAAGTCTTCTCTATAATGGTATTCATAAGCATAAAGCCAGACTTTACTACGTTCAGGCGCAATAAATTTATCGAGGATGCTCTGCATTTGCACCAAATCATTCTTGTGCATATCTTTAATATCATCAGCATTCAAACCTAAATGCTGACACAAGCGGAAAAGTCGCCAACCACTATTAAACACATCATGACCATCGCCATTTTGTGACATTGGGCTGAATTGCCACGTCCACATTAAATCAGCGAGATTCTTCCACTCATCTTGATGCTGTCGCTCCGATCCCGTCCGTTGGATTAGATCTTTAGCCATGAGTGTCAAATACTCAGGTAATTTACCTTGATACAACTGTTTACGCACCATAAACTCTGAGAGATTATTACGAAAATAATATAGTATTGTCCCTAATTTAGCATTTATTTTCCAATTATCATGGCAAGCTTGGTCAAGCCATAATCGACCTAACGTTATACGAATAGCCAAATAATCTGCCAAATGCATCTCAGCATTATTATCAGTATGATAACCTGGATTATGCTGACGCCAGTTGACTAGCCCAGACCAACCAGGCATTTCCAAAGCTAAACCCTGCAGATAACCCTCCCACTTTTCCTCGGGCATTTCTAGGTACTGTAGCTGCTGAATGATGCAATCCACCGCATCTTCTGGTGACTCTGAGACAATACGCTGCCAGTCAGGCAAATCATGTAAAAAAGAATTCACATCATATTGAACTGATAATCTCCATGCTGCGTACATGCCAAGTTTACTACGCTCTGGCAATTGCCATGCTGCGACACCTTCATCCATTGCTGACGCGCAAATACGGATAATTTGGGGGCGAACGGAGTAAAGTATGTCTGTACCACAAAGCGCCATAAGCAATCCACGTAATGTGATTTGATCACCTATTTGCGCCATCATTGCTTCAAGCTGGACTTCAGCTTCTTGTTGCATTTTTTGGTGAACAGAAACATCATCACCGCCAGCATGACTTGCATTAATTTTCTCTAACCAGTCTCTAGCATTTTCTTCCGATAAATCAAGCATATTTTCGGGATGCAAGTCTGACAATTCAATATCCAGCTTATCTAATATGCTGTCCCACAGCTGCTTAACAACTAGATTCTGATCAGAGGATTGTAAAAGCATGCGATTTCGAGGCTGATCTGGCACATCTTCCTGAATTTTTTCTAGCGCATTTAACTCTTCTATCTGCCAGCTAAGTTGACTCCTTGTTACAGACTGCAAATCATGCAGCAAAGCCACCTTATAGATATCTTTACGTTTTATTGTTAACTTTTCAGAATGAAAAACATCATCACCTGCTTGTAACTCTTGTGCATGTGCTAATGCTGCTGATAAGTCCGCATCAGTAATTCGTCCCTGCTGATAAAGCGCTCTATTTTGTATTTCCGGCAAATAACCATAAGTTCCCGTCAATGCTTCATATTCTTCCAAAGCTTTTTCAAAAGGAAAATGTTGAAAACCATGAATGGTGTTGTGATGCACAAATTCATGGATCGGACCCTGCCCCGGCAGAACATGATCCAAATGATTCAATGCAGCAATAATACGCCCACGTTGATCTTGAAATTCAGAAGTCATAGCATCCTAATCCTATTGAATACGGAGGTTAATAATGTCATTCATTTGGGTGATGGTCGCCATTGAAAGATCAATCAACGGTGCAGGCCATATACCAAATAACACTATTGCAAAAACTAACACACCTGCAGCAATCAGCTCGTTAATTCTCAAATCTTCAATATTGCGCATTTGCGGTTTTACAGGCCCCGTAAATAACATACCTATTGTGCGCATTGCATATGCGGCACCAATAAGTATGCTAATGCCAAGAAATACCATTAAGAAGCCCCATTCTTGAAAACCACCAATGAAAGTATGAAGTTCAGCAACAAAACCAACAGTACCAGGTAGCCCCATTGCTGCAAATAAGGTAATTGTCATGAACAAAGCAAAGCGCGGCATCACCTGAACTAATGAGCTGTAATCCAAAATATTACGGGTATGCGTTCGCTCATAAAGCAAACCAACTAATAAAAACATTGCACCAGCTATTAGACCGTGAGCGGTCATTTGTAAAACGGCTGCCGTCAAACCAGTTATGTTTAACGTCGCAATTCCTAGTAGCACGATACCCATATGGCTCACAGAGGAATAGGCCACCATTGCCTTGAGATCGGTTTGTCGCCAAGCTAATAATCCGCCGTAAATCATCCCAAACAATGCCAGGAAAACAAGTACTGGCTGTAATGTCTGTGCCGCTTCCGGCAGCATAACAACTGCTCGAATTAATCCATAAGCACCCATTTTCAACAAGATGCCTGACAACAAAATACTAACAGGACTCGGTGCTTCCACGTGTGCAAGAGGTAACCAACCATGCAACGGGAAAATCGGCATTTTGACACCAAAGCCGATCAGAAATCCGATTAACACCCAAACTTGCTCATCTTTCGGCATACTTTGGGCTGCTATACTCATGGATGACATCAATGTGCCACCATGTACTGGCATATATTGACTAATCGCTAGCAAGCTGATCAACATGAAAATTGATCCGCCCATAGTGTAGAGAACGAAGTTAAGACTTGCTACATGCCGTCGCACACCACCCCATCGACCAATAAGGAAGAATAACGGCGCTAAAGTTACTTCCCAGAAGATATAAAACAACGTCCAATCTTGTGAGAGAAACACACCCAGCATTCCAAATTCTAATAAAAGAATACTAATATAGTAACCCTTTATTTTGTCAGTAATACTAAATGAAGCAAGTAACGCAATAGAAGTTAGTAATGTCGCCAAAACTAGCATTGGCAACGACAAACCATCTATCCCCAGCGCTATAACTGTGCCTAGTTTAGCGTTAAGCGTAAACTGTTGCTCAAACTGTAATCCACTAAATTGCTGGTCATAAATAGCAACCAGATAACAACTAATCAGGAAAGCGAAGATTGCAAAATAATTTGCAATGACACGAATATGGTTAGTTTTATGGTGTGGCGTAACTGCTAGTACAAGAATACCGACAGCAGGCGTCAAAAGTAATAAACTAAGTATCCCCATGGATGATTTACCTTTTTGCTAGAAACATTTGTTTGGCTTTAACAACCTGGGGAGTGCATTT
>JAJFJH010000227.1 GCA_021774155.1 Nitrosomonas sp. | reverse complement strand
GTCAGCATTGATCAAGCTGAAAGTATGGCTACCAAAGCCATGCATGTGGCGGTATGTGCGCGGATTACCCCGATCACTCATGACGATAGTAATCTGATGAAGTGCCTCGGGAAGTAAGGTCCAGAAATCCCAATTACTATTCGCATTACGAAGATTTGTCCGAGGATCACGTTTGACTGCGTGGTTTAAATCTGGAAATTTGAGCGGGTCGCGCAAGAAAAAGACCGGAGTATTGTTACCCACAAGATCCCAGTTGCCCTCTTCAGTATAAAACTTGACCGCAAAACCACGAATATCACGTTCTGCGTCGGCTGCACCACGTTCGCCGGCTACTGTAGAAAAGCGCAAAAATAATTCCGTTTTTTTGCCGATTTCAGAAAATATTTTAGCCTTGGTATATTGGCTGATGTCATGCGTCACGGTAAAAATGCCATAAGCGGCCGAGCCTTTGGCATGCATACGACGCTCAGGAATGACTTCACGATCAAAGTGCGCCATTTTTTCCAAATACCAAACATCCTGGAGAAGCATTGGCCCTCGGGCGCCCGCTGTCATGGCATTTTGATTATCGGCAACTGGTGCGCCGTTTGACGTTGTAAGGGTCGTTTTCTTTTCCATTTGACTACTCCTTTGAAGTTAATAAGTACAATTGAAATGTGCTGCGCAACACGACTAAAAAGTGCTAGTGCATTGTATCAATTGCAACTATACCCCCTAAATGAGATCAGCCTGCCCCAACCCAGGCAAGATTTTTCTCGACGCATACGGGCAGTTGGAACGCTTTATTGTCGTTTTTTAAGCCCCAAAGTATCAAGTCGTGTTCGAGTCTATGGGTGTTTTTAAAAACACTAATGCAACATGCCATCTTTCGTGTCTGGCAATGTAAAGGTAGCACTCTTTTCTTGCCACGGATTATTTATATCCCATGCTTTAACTTGTTTAAGCATCTCATCCATGAGCTTATGCAGCTGCTCAGAATTGAGCACAAAAACAATTTCAGTCTCTTTATCCAGACTTTGGAAAACCAACTTAATTTTGTAATCACCCGCCTCCAAATCGACTTTGGTAAAGCTAATGCTGCCGATGAGAAAGGTTTCAAGCCGCTCATTTCGCGGCATTTCTCCATAAGTAACCGTTGCTTTCTGTAGTGAAGTCTCATGCTGGATGTGATTTATTTCCTGCTGCTGCTCGGTCGAACAAGGCATTGCATCGCTGTATTGTGTTGCGAGCCAGTCTGGCAGTTGAGCCAAGAGGCCTTTGAACAATTGACGCGTCATACTACCTGCCAATTGATTCTTATCTTTATCGCTGAAGATCAGACCAAGTCGGTCTTCTTGTTCGCTATAAAAAACCGTAATGGATTTTGCAATAAACGCCATATATTTTCTTATTTTTACCGTGCCAGTCTATTTTACTATTTAAGAAAGCCATGGTTTTGGGATTATTTTCATTCAACCTAATAAAATGGTTATAATTTGAGGGTTTTGTTCTTGCCATAAGTTAATGTTAGATGCTCAATTCCGAACCAACTAACTCATCATCCAAACTGTTTGTTCTTAGCTGGCAGCGTTTTATGCTGCATTTTTCCATTCTGAGCATCGGCCTACTGCTGGGGCTGCTATCTTGGTATATCTCAAAACCACAAAGTTTTCGGCTTTATGAAACTCCAATTGGGCAACACATGGCAATTGATGTGACGACCGATATCGCTATCGCACTAGATAGCAATAGTTCAGTTTCTGTTACAGATAATAAACCATTGCAAATAGAACTGCTTAAAGGAAATGTCTATTTCGACATTAGTAAAGATGCGGTCAACAAACCGACGGTGCAAGTGGGAAATGTGCTTTTTGAAAATGTCGCAGCGCGTTTTAGTATCCGCAAGCATAAGAACGGCGAAGCTACCATATCCGTAGCGACAGGACAAATCGGCATCCATCTTGCATCAAGCGTCTATTTGATTAGCGCACTTGAACAAGCTGATTTTGATGATTATAAAATGAGCAAACATCGACTCATCAGCACGTACGACGTGGCACCGTGGCATGTTGCTGAGTAAATGTTTTAATCATGCGTTAACGAAAATTTGCGAGGCAAATTACTTAATTGTTTGCTCCCATCCCTGACCTTGCAATTGGATATTTTAGCGTAATTAAGTATTGCGCCCCTAGAACCAGTTGTACGGATTATTAATTAAGTTCGTTTCTGAAATCAGAATGAAATTGCTATCTTTTTCACTGCTGAAATTAAAAATGCCCCTCATGAGGGCATTTTTAACGATACATTAATAATATGACTACACGTATTGAACTTTACGGCGATTAGCTACTGTTAATCCAATCAACCCTAATCCCATCAAGAACAACACACTAGGCTCAGGTACAACAGACACCTCAGAGTCATAAGAAATGATCTGATTTGCTTCCAGATGAATAGTTGCAATTTGTGTTAAAGAGAATGGGGCATTTACAGGGCTCACTAACGCTTTTGCGACATTCTCACTAAATGCACCAG
>JAJFJH010000226.1 GCA_021774155.1 Nitrosomonas sp. | reverse complement strand
CTTGCGGTGAGCCTTCGTTATGAAAAAGGGGTGTTCGTAACTGGTGCAACACGTGGTGACGGCAATACCGGTGAAGATATCACGCATAATTTACGTACCATAAAGGCCATTCCTCTGCGTTTGTCTGCTAAACATATTCCCGCTTTGCTTGAAGTGCGTGGCGAGGTACTAATGCTTAAAGCTGATTTTAAAAAGCTAAACCAACAGCAACGTGAAAAGAACGAAAAGGAATTTGCTAATCCACGAAATGCAGCAGCTGGGTCGTTGCGTCAGCTTGACCCGCGAATGACAGCAACACGTCGATTAGCATTTTTTGCCTATGGCGTGGGTGTGCATGATGATAAGAACATACCCAATGATAAACATAGCCATGTCATGAAATACCTGGCGTCATTACATTTTCCTGTGGCAAATGAATGCCAAACTGTCAAAGGGCTGGCGTCATTGCTCGACTATTATCAAACAATAGGCGCGTTACGTGAACAGCTGCCGTATGACATAGACGGCGTGGTTTATAAAGTTGATTCATTAACGCAACAAGAAAACCTGGGTTTTGTCGCACGCGCCCCACGTTTTGCCATTGCCCATAAATTTCCCGCACAAGAAGCTATTACCGAGATATTGGCAATTGACGTGCAAGTGGGTCGGACAGGTGCATTAACCCCCGTCGCTCGTCTAAAACCTGTTGTTATTGGGGCAGAACAAGTCGTGACTAATGATGGAGAGCTTGTGACTACCACTAGTGGTCAGGTAGTAACAGTAGGTGTAACAGTTTCAAATGCAACACTGCATAATGCCGATGAAATTAAGCGCAAAGATATACGCATTGGCGATACTGTTATTGTGCGACGAGCGGGTGATGTGATTCCTGAAGTGGTGTCGGTGGTGATGGCGCAGCGGGGTAAGCATGTTAAATCATTCGTGATGCCAGAACATTGCCCCGTTTGTGGTGCTAAGGCGGTCAGGTTGTTGGGAGAGACGGTTGCGCGTTGTACCGGCGGTCTTTTTTGTCCCGCGCAACAAAAGCAAGCCATTATGCACTTTGCTTCTCGGCGCGCGCTAGATATCGAAGGGTTGGGTGATAAATTAATTGCACAATTGGTAGATCATGCAATTATTAAAACACCCGCTGATCTTTATAAATTGGGCTTAACCGCACTGGCCAATTTAGATCGCATGGCAGAAAAATCCGCCAATAATATTGTGGCGGCGATTGAGAAAAGTAAAAACACCACCTTGGCACGTTTTATCTATGCATTGGGTATCCGTAATGTAGGTGCAACAACAGCAAAAGATCTGGCGCGATATTTTGGTCGTATTGATCATCTCATGATTGCAAATATTGAAGATTTGCAACAAGTGACCGATGTTGGCCCCACCGTTGCCAAAAGTATTACGGATTTTTTTGCTGAGCGGCATAATCGCGAAGTGATTGAGCAATTACGTGCCAGTGGGGTTCAATGGGAAGAAAATGATGGTGTACAGATGCTGTTAGCACATGACTCCGAAGTTAATGGTAAAACATTCGTTCTGACGGGTACGTTACCCAATATGACGCGGGATGAAGCCAAGCAGAAAATTGAAGATCAAGGTGGAAAAGTGACAGGTAGTGTGTCGTCTAAAACAGATTATGTTGTGGCTGGCGCTGACCCGGGCGGAAAGTATGACAAAGCTGTTAAGTTAGGCGTTAATATTCTTGATGAAGCGGCTTTTCTACTACTATTACATTGAATTTCAACTGATGACAGCAATACTTTCAATCGAAGAAGCAAATAATATTTTAGATGGCGCAGAAGAAATTTATTCTGCAACAGATATTACCGAGGTGTTGAATCAACTGGCAACAGACATTACGGCGGTTTTGTCTAACCAAAACCCCGTTGTACTGTGTATTATGAATGGAGCCGTTATTTTTTCTGGGCAGTTATTGCCATTATTAAAATTTCCGTTAAGCTTCGATTATCTGCATGCCACTCGTTATAACAATACAACGAAAGGCGGGCAAATAAGTTGGAAAATGGTGCCGCAGCAGAATTTAGAAGGACGGGTTGTATTGGTGCTAGATGATGTGCTTGATGAAGGTGTTACGCTGGCAGCTATTCGAGAGAAGGTGATGGGCGATGGTGCGAAAGCTTTTTATAGCGCGGTGTTGGTTGATAAGGATATTAATATGTCCAAGCCGTATCAAGCGAATTTCGTTGGTCTAACCATACCGAATCGCTATGTATTTGGCTTTGGCATGGATATTCATGGTGCTTGGCGAAATTTGCCTGCGATTTATGCTATGAAAAATTAAATATTAAAAAATATGCTTGCAATCATTGGTGGTAGTGGGATGGCTCAACTGTCCTGCCTTGAGATTTCTCGTCGTGAAGTGATTAGAACGCCCTACGGTGAACCGTCTGGTCCTCTGACCTTTGGTAAAATTAACGCGCATGACATTGTTTTTTTGGCGCGGCATGGTCCTGGCCATACCATTCCACCGCACTCAGTAAATTATCGCGCTAATCTATGGGCGTTAAATTCCATTAAACCAACGCGAGTGGTCGCCGTTGCGGCAGTGGGTGGTATTCGAGAAGATTTAAAGCCGGGAATGATGGTGGTACCTGATCAGATTATTGACTACACCTATAGCCGTAAATTTACTTATTTTGACGACATGAAACAATCTGTCACACATATTGACTTTACGCATCCTTATAACCAAATAACACGCCGGCAACTTCTGGAAGCTGCGCAGCAAGCAAATGAGAATATAATCGACGGGGGTGTCTATGCAGCAACGCAAGGCCCACGTCTGGAAACAGCAGCAGAGATCAATCGTTTAGAACGAGATGGTGCCGACATGGTGGGCATGACAGGAATGCCAGAAGCTGCGTTGGCCAGAGAGCTAGAACTTAAATACGCGACAATTGCAGTTGTGGCCAACTATGCGGCAGGACGAGGAACGAATAAACAGAGCATTCCACTTAAGGAAATCTTTGCGGTTTTAGATAGTGCAATGGTCAGTGTCAGAAATGTACTTCAACATATGGTGAATTATAATGGCGATTAAGCCGGTTCTAAAAATGGGTAATCCAGTTCTGCTGAAAATTGCCGAGAAAGTCGAAGAATTTAACTCCCCCGCACTTGAAACCTTGATTGAAGATATGCAAGACACCATGGCATCACTCAATGGCGCGGGTTTGGCTGCACCGCAAATTGGCATTAGCTTGCAGCTTGTTATTTTCGGTGTTGAAGAAAATACACGTTACCCTGAGGCAGAAGAAGTCCCATTTACTATCTTAATAAATCCTGAAATTACGCCATTATCCGATGAAGTAGAAGAGGGCTGGGAAGGTTGCTTAAGCGTGCCTGGGCTGCGTGGCATGGTGCCACGTTTTACAAAATTACGTTATCAGGGATATGATCAATATGGCAACGTTATTGACCGTACAGTTGAGGGTTTTCATGCTCGTGTTGTGCAGCATGAATGTGACCATTTGGAAGGCATACTTTATCCGATGCGTATTGAAGATTTCAGTACCTTTGGTTATACCGAGGTGCTGTTTCCTGATCAAGAAGACACGGATTGAAAACAGCACTCATTAAATTTAATTAGAATAAATCAGGTTTAACTACAACGAGTATCACCACGGCAAACAAAATTAAAACCGGGAATTCATTAAACCAGCGGTAAAACACATGACCATGTTGATTGTTGTCATTTTTGAACGCCGTAACGTATTTGCCACAATAATAATGGTAAATTACCAGTGTTCCGACCAATGCTAGCTTGGCATAAAGCCAGCCTCCCGAGAATCCATAACCCAGCCATAGCCACGTGCCAAAGATAATGGTCAATACCGCACTCGGCGTCATAATGCCTCGATATAGCTTGCGTTCCATTACTTTAAAGCGCTCATTGCCCGGTTGGTCATCGCAGGCAGCGTGATAAACAAACAAACGCGGTAAATAGAACAGCGCAGCGAACCAAGTAACCATGAAAATAATGTGTAGTGATTTAATCCAGAGCATGGCTGTATGAAAGTACGAGTTAATAGTTAAGCGCAGCATCATACCACTGTTGGTATGGACGCAGCCGTTTTGAGTTTAAATTCGGATCGTTGATTCAACCCATGCTTGTAATTCTAAATAATTTGTCTTACCGGTAGGTAACACCGGCATTGTATGGATGATTAATATGGTTTTAGGTATATTCAACTCGCCAATTTGATGTTGTTTAACGTACTGTACGATATCGGCACGACTAGCATTGGAGTATGTGGTAACTAGAACCAGTTGCTCGCCTTTTTTCGGATCGGGAATTTGTACGACAGCATGGGTGTGATGTGCCCATACGTTGTTAATGAATGTCTCCACCGCTGTTAAGGAAATCATCTCGCCGGCAATTTTTGCAAATCGTTTAATGCGACCGCGTATGGTGATATAGCCAGTACCATCAATCGAGACAATATCACCTGTGTCGTACCAACCATTTCTCGGCGGCACAATCATGCCAGGTTGCTCAGGTAAATAATAACCCTGCATGATATTAGGACCAGAGACCAATAATTTGCCGCCTATTTTAATTCCGGGAACTGGGTTTAGTAGATAGGTAATTCCGGGCATCAAGCGACCAACAGAACCTGGCTGGTAATGCATGGGCGTGTTCATGCTGAGAATGGGGGAGGTTTCTGTCGCGCCGTAACCCTCGAAGATACGTAACCCAAAATTTTCTGCCCATTTGACGCGGGTGCTGTCATGGAGTTTTTCAGCGCCAGCAAAAACATAGCGCACACTTTGAAAATCATAGGGGTGAGCAAAACGTGCATAGCCATTTAAGAAGGTATCTGTTCCAAACAGCAAGGTTGCATTGGTGTCATAAACCAGTTCGGGGACAATTCGATAATGCAGCGGGGAAGGGTAAAAAAACGTTCTTAACCCTGATAACAAAGGTAGCAGCGTTGCTCCGGTTAACCCAAATGCGTGAAAAATGGGTAGCGAGTTAAAGACAATGTCCGTTGGACCAAAATCAATGCGTGATGTTACTTGATGTCTGTTCGCTTGGATATTGGTATGGCTGAGCACAACGCCCTTAGGTTTACCTTCGGAGCCTGAAGTAAATAAAACGACAGCGGGCGCTCCAGGGTTTCTTTTTTTATTGGCGAATGAATAATAAGTTCGTGGTGCGAATGCTGCGATTTGGCCTTTTAATTTATCCTTTGTTGTTATCTCATGACCCAAATCTTCAAGATAAATAATAGAAATATACTGGGATTTTAATGTGTCAACGAGATCAAATAATTTCCCTGCCGCAATGAATTTTCTGGCAGTAATTACCACTTGAATACGGGCTACTTGGCAGGCGCTGAGTACGTTGTGTTTATTTGTTGCATAATTAAGCATGGCTGGTATGCGACCAAACACTTGCAAGCCAAAGAAGCAGACTAATGTACTAATCATGTTAGGCAGTAATATGCCAATATTTTCATTTTTGGTTGTGTGTTTCTGTAATGCGGCACCTAAAATAAATGTACGTGCAATCAATTGATTATAGGATAGCGGCTTGCGTTGAATATCTTCCGCAATGATGTGTTTGCCGCCATGGACAGTCTTTGCATCCAAAATCGAATCAAATAGTGTTTGCTGAAGATTGTTGCTTTGGAACACCATATTTGTCATCACATCGTAGAGTTTTACGCCACCTGATTGGCGACGTTTTCTGCCGCGAATATGAGGTGGAATAATAAACTTTATGGGCTCCATAAAGGTCAGTGTAATCTTGGGGAAAAGACGTATGCGTACTTTACCGCGTAGTCTTGAAAATGGTGTGTATTGCGCGCCAGAGATCACCACTGGCAATAATTGAGCTGCGGTTTTGTCAGCAATCATGGCGGGGCCTTCATAAATCTTCATCAAAGAACCCGTGATGGTTAACCGGCCTTCAGGAAAAATGACGACTGTATGTCCCCGATTGACGCGATCAATTACCGATCTTATCGACATTGGGTTGGATGGGTCTAATGCAATGGTGTCTGCAACTAACAAGAAAGGCCGTATCCACCATTGTTTGACAATTTGACTATTGATCGCGAAACTGACTCTTTCAGGAAGCGCAGCACCAATGATTGCGGCATCTAAGAATGAGAGGTGATTCGCTATAATGATGGATTTGCCTTTTAATTTGTAGAGGTTTTCTTGTCCTTTAATATCCAAGCGGTAAATGGTATGAAAAAGCCATTGCAATACAGATTTAACGACGGCCTCAGGTAGTAAGCTGGAAATATAAATAGCCACTAATCCATTCAAAATTGCTAGCGTGAAAAACACTTCGGTGACTGAAAAACCGCTGGTTAACATAACACTGGTTCCAAGCGCTGAAATCACCATGAACAAGGCATTCATGATGTTGTTCCCTGCAATGGTGCGTGACCGGTAAGACGCCTCAGTATGACTTTGAACCATGGCGTAAAGTGGCACAATATAGATGCCGCCACAGACAGCAATGCCTAATAAATCAATCAGTATTCGCCAATGAGTGAATGATCCCAAGAATGTGCTGACGCCAATTAAAATCGATTCATTATTGGTTACGACATTGCCGCTCGCAAAATATAAATCCAGCGCGAATAGGGTCATACCTAAAATTCCTAGTGGAACATAGGTCGCCGCAATCTCGCCTTTGAGTAATTTGTTACAGAATAGGGAACCAATTCCAATGCCAATAGAAAAAATAGCTAAGAATAGGGTGACGACTTGCTCATTTCCGCCAATAATATCTTTGGTAAATGTGGGTAGCTGAGACAGAAATGTTGCACCAAATAACCAAAACCACGAAATGCCCAATATGGCGCGAAAAACAATTGGGTCATTCTGGATATGTCGAATAATCGCGTGTGTTTCGGTAAAAAGATTGTATTTTATTGTGAGTTCAGGTGCTGCAGCTTGGGTAGGTGGAATAAAAAAGCTACTGATCCAACCAATGAGCGCAATTGAAATGACCAGCACTGAAATAATGGTGATGCCATGGCCGGTTAAAATCAACAAGCCGCCCAAAATGGTTCCAACGAGAATTGACACAAAAGTGCCTGTTTGAATTAATGCATTACCACTGACTAGCTCTTTTTCAACCAGTTGATCAGGGAGAATGCCGTATTTCAGTGGTCCAAAAAAAGCGGATTGCGTGCCCATCAGAAATAAAATGAATAGCAGGAAATAAACGTTACCCATAAAAAAACCAACAGAAGCGCCCACCATTAGCAAAACTTCAAAAAATTTAACAATGCGAATAAGTTTAGCCTTATCGTACTTGTCTGAAAACTGGCCTGCCATGGCAGAAAATAAGAAAAAAGGCAGGATAAATATTCCTGCTGCCATAGTCACCATAACTTGTGAGCTTAAGGCAGAATTATTAATAGCTGAATAAGTAATTAGGATGACCAAGGCATTTTTGAAAATGTTGTCATTAAATGCCCCCAAGAATTGGGTAATAAAGAGTGGCAGAAAACGCCTGCTTTTAAGTAAATGCCATTGATCTGGATGCATGGTGAGAGTCTATTTATAAGTGATGGGGGGTGAGTTTAGCCGATTTTAGAAGGGCTAATTTAAGTAATCTTATTGCAGTGCAGTATTGATCAGCTTTGAGTTAAATAAGTTAGATGACTATAGTCATAACATCCTGCATCATGTTTTGATTAGGTTTTACTGATGAATACACTGTGTGCAATAAATCTCAACAGGATATAATCTACGATTATGTCAAATATTTAGTTTATGACGAAATTTTTTACTCTTTTATTATTAATAAGTGCCATATTCTGGCTTTCCACCTGCTCTGTTGATGATAACGACACTTCCTCCCTGGTACCTGCTCCCTGGGTTAAAACAATGCAGATTCACGTTAATAATCAATCAATACTCGAGCTGTCAGGCGTTGTGCGAGCGCGATTTGAAACGTCGGTAGCTTTTCAGTTGGATGGCCGCATTGCATCACGGCACATTAATGCCGGACAGTATGTGGAGAAAGGTCAGGCTTTGTTTGGGTTAGACACGCGTGATTTGAAACAAACCATTCATGCGGCTGAAGCGGGAGTTGTCGCCGCACAGGCGGCTTTGGCTACAGCAAGTACCGATGTGGTGCGAGATCGACAATTAGTGGCAGAAAACTTTGTTAGTCGACAGGCCTTGGAACGCACGGAATTGGTTGAACGAGAGGCCAGAACAAGACTCAATGCCGCGCAAGCACAATTGCAACAAGCACGAAATGCTTTAAATTATGCTGATTTGCGTGCCGAAGAAAGCGGCGTGTTAATTGAAGTGAGTGGCGAACCTAATCAAGTTGTCACCTTTGGACAAGCGATTGCGGTATTGGCTCGTGATGGTGAGCGGGAAGTTGAAGTGTTTTTTCCTGAAAATATCCAGCCGCGTGAAACGGGTAGTATCCGCCTCACCGATGGTACCCTGCATGCCATAAAACTGCGTGAATCTGCTGGCGCAGCCAATCCGAGCAGTCGCACGTGGCGCGCTCGATATCGGATTATGCAAGATGAGCATACTTTGTCACTAGGTGAGGTCGTGCGTACGCGCTTTATGAAAGATATTGGTGCCGCTAACACCATGAAAGTACCACTGGGCGCATTGGATGAGCGCGGCGATGGTGTTCGTGTCTGGCACTTGCGTGATAATCAAGCGTTTCCTATTTCAGCGCAAATTATTGCACTAGACAATGAACACGCATGGGTCTCTGCTGATTTGCCGGAGTCTAGTCATATCATCACACTGGGTACCAATCAGCTTAAAGCTGGCATGGCCGTGCAGAAACTCAAGCCATGAGTTTTCCTAATCTTTCTGCGCTTGCCGTTCGTGAGCGTTCAGTTACACTTTTTTTTATCCTGTTTTCGGTTGTCGCAGGAATCTATGCATTTCTCTCGTTAGGTCGTGCCGAAGATCCTGCTTTCACTGTGCGTGTTATGGTGGTATCAGTGGTCTGGCCGGGCGCTACCGCAGAGGAGATGCAAGACCAGGTGGTTGATCGACTGGAAAAACGCATCCAGGAAGTCGAACATCTCTATCGCATTGAGACCAGTATTCGTCCTGGTCGCGCTGATTTACAGGTGGAGTTTCATGACTATGTGACCAACGCCATCATTCCCGAGCTTTTCTATCAAGTGCGTAAGCGCATGTTAGATGAGAGACCTCACTTGCCACGCGAGGTAGTTGGGCCGATCATCAATGAAGATTTTTCTGATGTTTACTTTACGCTCATTGCGCTCACTGCGCCTGATATGCCCATGTGGGAACTTACCCGCGATGCAGAGGCAATGCGCGACCGATTACAACGGGTTGAGGGTGTACACAAGGCTTTGGTGCTCGGTGAACGTAGCGAGCGAGTTTATGTGGAATTCGATAATGCAAAGCTGATTAATCTGGGCATTTCACCGCCGCAGATCTTTGAGGCCATTGATGCACATAATCGTATGGTTCCGGCAGGACACTTAGAAACTGCCGGGCCACGTGTCTACCTGCGCTTGGATACGGATCTCTCGGATCCTGAGCAACTTGCAGCCGTACCGATCCGCATTGGTGATAGTCTGCTGCGCTTGGATGATGTGGCGACTATTCGCCGAGGCTACGAAGACCCACCGAGTTACCTGGTTCGAGCGCAAGGTGAAGATGCCATTTTGCTCGGTGTCGTCATGCATAAGGGTGAAAATGGTCTAGCGCTGGGCGAACGTCTGGGTGCGTTTCTTGAGGCTGAGAACAATCGTTTGCCACTGGGTATGTCAATCACCCAGTTAACTAATCAAGCTGAAGTGATATCTGCTGCGGTGGATATGTTCCAAATCAAACTGTTGGTTGCGGTCATTGTCGTGATGGGTGTGAGTTTAATAGCCATCGGTTTGCATGCCGGTTTGGTGGTGGGTATTGCCATTCCAATCACGTTGGGTATAACATTTCTGTTAATGATGATTGGTGGCATCAATCTCGACCGCGTCTCGCTCGGCGCATTAATTATTGCGCTGGGTTTACTGGTGGATGATGCCATCATTGCTATTGAAATGATGATCGTTAAGATGTCACAAGGCTGGGACCGTGTGCGTGCCGCAACGCATGCTTGGACAGTGACTGCAGCACCTATGCTTTACGGTACCCTAGTAACAATCGCCGGTTTTGTACCCATTGGTTTTGCACAGTCTGGTGTTGGCGAATATGCGGGTAATATTTTTTGGGTCCTCGCCTACGCGCTGCTGGCCTCTTGGATTGTGGCGGTAACATTCACGCCTTATCTGGGTACCTTGCTTCTACCGGCGGCGCAGAAGAATAAAATACACGGCGACTCGCTCTACCAAACACCGATCTACAACAAGATAAGGAAAATTATCGGTTGGTGTGTGGCGCATCGCAAAACAGTTGTGGTGGGTACGATTGCGTTACTTGCAATAAGTATCGCTGGTTTAGCTGGTCCAGTACAAAAACAGTTTTTTCCAACCTCCGATCGCCCGGAAATACTGGTGAGTGTTTCTTTACCGCAGGGTAGTGCGGTTATTAACACCGATGCAACAGTGCAAAAGATTGAAGCTATCCTGGCTGAAATGCCTGGCGTCAAAACACAGTCATCTTACATCGGTGCCGGTGTGCCGCGTTTTTTCTTTGCTGTGAATCCAGAGCAACCCGACCCAGCTTTTGGCAAATTGATCGTTGTGGCTGATGATACCGAAACGCGCGATAAAATAATGGCTGAACTTGATCGTCATATTGTCAACGGTGCGTTCCCCGAAGCAAGAATTCGAGTTACGACACTGCTGTTCGGTCCACCTATTATTTGGCCGGTAACTTTTCGCGTGGTCGGCCCGGATTCATTAAAGATTCGTGACATCGCTCATCAAGTGAAAGACGTGATGAAAGCTAATCCGTACGCACACGACCCCCACTTGGAATGGGACGAGCGTGCGCCGGTGCTACACCTCACCATAGATAATCAACGCTTACGCCTAATGGGGCTGACGCCCAGTGATATCGCTGAGCAACTTCAGTTTCAGCTTGATGGTTTGGCGGTTACAGAAGTGCGTCATGGTATTCGCACAGTGGAAGTCCGTGCGCGTGGTCTAAGGCAGGGCGCACCCAATATGTTAGCCCTTGAGATCAGAACGCAAGATGGAGGCAAAGTACCGTTGCAACAGGTCGGTGAATTGCAGGTGCGTTACGAGGACCCGGTTATCAAACGCTATAACCGTGAATTTTTTGTTGCCGTAAACTCTGAAGTGCGCGGCGCCCAGTCGAGCGATGTCACTGCAGACATCTGGCATGAACTTGAAAGCATCTTGGCGGCATTGCCTGAAGATTACCGCATTGATATCGGCGGTGCGGTTGAAGATTCCATCAAAGCCGACAACTCCATCCAAAAACTGCAGCCGCTAATGATCACACTAATGCTGATCTTTATCATGCTGCAAATGCGTTCTTTCTCAGGCACCTTCATCGTGGTGGCGACAGCGCCGCTAGGTTTGATTGGTGCCGTGGCGGCACTGTTACTTTTCAATCAACCCTTTGGCTTTGTCGCACTTTTGGGCTTGACCGGTTTAGCGGGTATTCTGATGCGCAACACACTGATTCTCACTCAGCAAGTCAGCGACAATATTACGGAAGGTATGGAAACATTGCCTGCAGTCATAGAAGCCGCCGTACATCGGGCACGCCCGGTTGTATTAACGGCAGTGGCCGCTGCCTTGGCATTTATCCCTTTAACTTTTGATAGTTTCTGGGGGCCTTTGGCTTATGTGTTGATTGGTGGCGTTCTGGTGGGTACGGCAATTACACTGTTGTTCGTGCCTGCACTTTATGCGATGTGGTTCCGTCTGGAAAAAAGTGAAGACCATTGATCTAAGTTATTTTTGTAGCGGTCAATTGAGGGTTCTAGCCTGAATATTGCACCAGCACGTTAAATTTCAGCCTGTAACTCTTATGGTTATTGACCTTTGGGAAATTGAGTGAATGTACAGTTTGTACCCAAGATTTCACTTGCCGGTTTTAAACTTGCTCTGATCTGAATTGAACGCACATGCTCTCTACGCCGCAGAATAACTGCGTCTCCAGTCACGAGCACGCTCAATTCAGGTCAGTTCAGCGTTTAAATTCCAGCAACTGGTGCAATGTTCAGGCTAGGAATATGCGCTAAGCAACGCTGCCATCTTTTTCTATTACTGTTAGCAACCAAGAAATACGCTGCAGAAGGAATGAAAACACACCAAGAACAATCAAGTTTGATCCCGTCAATTTGAGGGGCGGGGAATATGACCCGAAGAGATTAAAGATATATTTTAGAGGTAACAATGCATTTCTTCAAATCTATGCTGGTATCTATGGTATTTCTGGGTATAAGCCTATCATCCGTCACTTTTGCAGTTGATCTTTCTAAGGATGTCAAAATAAAGAGAATCAACTCTGAATCAGTAGCTTATAGTGAACAACTAAGTGCTTACATGAGAGATGATGTCCCTTCTATAGAAAACGCTATGGCGGAAAATAACCATAGTGACCTGATAATTAACAAAAAGAGAATTAATGTACAGGATGAATTGCTACGGGTGCCTGATAACATTTTAATCAAATTGGGAAAAGATGGCTTGCGATTTGAAACGGTGGATAATAATTTCAAGATTGAATTGGGTGGTCGTGTTCATGCAGACGCGTCCTTTAGTAGCAATAATATTTTTAGTGATGCAGATGGCAATCGTATAGAAGCTAATGATGGAGCAGAATTGCGGCGTGGACGTGTGGAGCTTACAGGTACTTTCTTTAAAGAATGGATTGTTAGGAATCAGCTGGAATTTGCTGGTAGCGAAATTTCATTGAAAGACTTGTGGCTGAGGTACACCGGTCTGAACTTTATAAATATTACTGTTGGAGAACAGAAGCAGGCTTTTAGCCGTGAGTTGCAAGAAAGCTCGAATGATATGTTGTTTATTGAACGCTCAGTAATGAATGTTATCAATGGAGCAATAGTTGATCGTGCAATGGGTCTTAATATATCAAGTCAAGGTCCAAACTGGACAGGCCAAGTTGGGGTTTATGGAGATAGTATTGCCACCAAAAAGAGAAAAATAGCTGCGGATGAAGGTTGGTCAGCTAGTTCTCGCTTCACTTTTGTGCCTATCGCGGAGAAAAACAGACTCCTACATTTAGGTGTTGCTGGAAACTTTCGCGAACCAAATGAAACAAATGGACTTGATAATGTAACGCTTCAGTTAGCAAGTAATACGACGAACATGTCTAACTTAAGCCTGATTCAATCCACTACAACAGACATCAACAACATTAAGATGCTGGGGCTGGAAGCAAGTGGAATATTTGGCCCTTTCAGTCTTGGCGGTGAATATACGAATATCTGGATAGATCGTAAGAACGATGAATCTAATCGTTATTTTAATGGCTGGTATGGAGAAGCAGCCTGGACACTGACAGGGGAACAACGTAATTATGAGAACGGCCGTATTTTGAGAGTGATACCAACCAATAGTTTCAGTCTTGCCAAGGGTGGAATGGGTGCTTGGGAGCTAGCAGCACGTTATGCTGAGGCTGATCTAAACGATGGAAACTTCAAAGGCGGCAACCTAACCAACCTTACAATTGCATTAAATTGGTATCCTAATGAGAATACTCGGTTGATGGCGGGTTACGACAAAGCATTGAAAATTACGGATTCGCCACTCACCAATAGCAATGGTAGCAAACCTGATAATCTGGACACCTTTATGTTTCGCGCCCAACTGGTCTTTTAAGAATTCTGGAGAATCGATGGTATCGTTAACCATTCATTGACATGCTGAAACGGTTTGCATGAGCGGTGCAGGGGTTGTCAGTTCGGCCTGTGCTTTAGGAACTATTGTTCTGGGATAGAGCTGCGTAAATGATAAACCCTGTGATCGAAAGCAAGCGTTTCATGATGATCCTTAAGGGGTGCGAAGCAATCAATAAATGGTTTTTCGAACGAGAACAAGATTATCGAGGATTAGGTTTGTCGACCAGATGAATTGGGCATCGGCCCCCGGCGTGTCGAAAACACTGGTAAAATTCGTGTAGCTGGGCTTGTTGCAAACACCGACAGTTTCGTTCGTGTAGGTAGTGGCCATGGGCCAGTTTGCGTCATCAAACCCTGGCATCGTCCAGCCGCTTGGAACCGACCAGTGAACACCAGAATACGCAGCGCCATCGTTAGATCCTGAGACATCGCAAGCGGCGCTGTCGCGTGTTTGTCCATCCAGTTTAAGGCAGGAACGGTCTTTGAGCGGGCCAATGTAAAAGGTTTGCGCCCGCCAGCTATTGTCGGTCAGCGCGACTGTTTTACCAGCAGCGTCTTTGATGTGCATCACCAATCCGCCATCACCGGGATGAAACGCACTGCCCCGACCTTTCTCTGATCCGAGTCCAAGATTTTCTTCCCAATCGACCAGTTTCATGGCGATTGTCACGGGCCGGTCTGCCTTGAAACGGACGATGCTTGAGTTGAAGGGCGTAAATGGTATAGCATCAACGGCTAGCAATTTTCCGTTGACGTGAAGTTCGAAATAATTGTCGCCGAAGATGTAAGCGATGAATTCTTCACTCCCACCTGCATCTAAAACCGGAACAGCAGAAAGATCGACGTCCGACAAATTGTCCGGGGTAATACCCGCACATTCGTTGTAGAGATCAGCAGCCTTAGTTGCTGTTTTGAAATTTGTTTCGGCAGGTACAGTCCAGACCTTGCCGTCTTCTGAGGTGATAGTGCCGACGGCACTCACACGGTCGTTCGAGCCGCAGTCAAACAGACCAGCATCAATTACTTTAGCTGACCCCTTGGTGAAGCTCGGTTGCTGGGCAAAGGCTGGCGACGCAATCAGCGCTATGGTGAAACAAAGGAATAGTGATTTCATTGTTTTCATCTCCTTTAACCGCGAGGGGGTGGGCGGCGCTTCGGACGCTTAGTCGCGTCACAATCCGTCTCGTTTCCTATATTGGAACAACCTATCTGCCCAGTGTGGCAGGGCAAGACAGCATTCTTACCGGGTTCATTAGCGTGGTAGTGATAGCCAAGACCTTCCACATCATGCCCCCGGCACTGGTCGAGATCGGTTGGCTCCTTGCCATCGAGATTGACCCGCGCATGTAATTTGTAACCGTCCATTGCATATCCGATGATAGGCGCATGGCCCGCTGCCGACGCTACATTTGTGGAGCAGTCCATGGCGGCGTGATAGTGATATCCGACATGCAGATTGATGTGGCCGCCGCAATCATCGAACGGAGCCAGTGTATGCGCTCCAAGGATTGCTTCGGTCGGCGCTGGAGCATCGAACCGCACACCATTGAGAGCGACGCCGGTACCGACATCAGGATTCACACGTTCCACCTGTTCTGCAGCGACAGGCTGAAGGGGCAGCACATAGGTGCGTTCTGTCGAGTGATCCATATAGTCCAGCTGACACTCTACGCAGTAGTTTTGGTATGCTGGATCGACGTCCGGGCGGGCCGCAGCCTGACAACTTTCTTTAGTATCCGTCACTCTAATCTTGCCGGTTGTCTCATCATAGAACTTCCAGGTAGGATCATTGTAGAAAATGTCAAGACCTTTGACGAAAGAACCATCCACATCATAGACCTTGTCGCTCTCCAGCCAGATACCACCCGCTTCCTTCGTGTCCGTGATATTAGGCGGGCACCATGGGCCAGTTGCATGATCTACTGGTTTGCCTGAAACCGTGATGGCAAAACACTTGGTCGCAGAACCGCCCGATAATTTGCAATCAACCAGCTTTGGCTCGCCGATAATGGCCTCCTTTTGAAACAGGTGACTGAGTTCATGGAGCGGATCTCCCGATGATGAATCTGCCAAAACGCTGCCGGCCGAAAGGCTGACAGAGCCGACGATGATAGCGATTTTAAGAAATGCGCTGGCTGTCATGGGCTACCTCAATGATTAGAGTGTTAATTTTTGCCGCGCTGTGAACTACTTTGCGTCGCGGATGTTTGTATCAGCGGCACACTGATTGCGGTCCGCTCTTGTGCAGCTGCCGATACTTCCTTTACTAAATCAATACCTGTTGTTGTAATTTTCATGTCGGACGCTCCCTTCTGGTTTAGTGGACTTTATGCATCACCACTTTGGCACATAGATGCCGTTTAGGATAGTGGGCGTCCACTCCATTTCGACCAACAAGGCACATCAAGTTTAACAACAATTAGGTAATGTGTCCCGGAACTTCTTGTCCCCAGAATTTCTCTAAGAACGCTTTACCAGCGACAAATTGTCGCGCGACAATTTACCGCATTCCAAAGTCGATTCTGACGCTCTATAATTTAACGCGAGTAGTTAGCTTTAACTATATCAATAACCGTTAAGGAGATGGATGTGTTGATCATACAAAAATTGAATAATTGGCTCAGGCTCAAGTCATTCTCAGGAATATTTGGTAAAGTCGAGACACCCGCCGTAGAAAAACAAGAGATTGAAACAGCTAAAGTTTCTTGGTATTCAGGAATGTTTGGTAAAGTCGAAACACCCATCGTTCAAGAACAAGAAATTGAGAGTGCTAAAGTTTCTTGGTATCGCAGTATGTTAGACAAATGTCGATTTTAGTAGATCATGAATTTGTATAATGTTGGACCTGACACCTTTTGGGTCCGTCGTATAATAACTAAATTCACGATTACAATGGTATTTATCTATTATTAATTATAATGTTACATATATTTTCAAATGAAATTAATGCTAACACATAGGGGTTACCCCTTACGTACTCACACCTATTTCATTATTGGTAATGTTTTGGTTTTTTTAGTGCAGCAATGACATAAAAATCAATTAATTGTCATAAACAATTTTATTGATTAGCGGCAAAGACTAAGTTTATAAATGGCTGCTACTGGGTAGTCTTTATAGAGAGATTAGAGAAGGCAGGAGTACGTATTAATCCAACTGAGGAAATACGATATGAATAAAGGTACAGTAAAGTGGTTCAGTTCAGAAAAAGGTTTCGGTTTCATCGCTCCAGACGATGGAGGAAAGGATCTATTTGTACATCATTCTCAAATCAATAGTGCAGACAGTTGTGCAATATTCAATGATGGACAGAAAGTAAAATATGATCTCTACCAAGGGAAGATGGGACCGTGCGTCAACAACGTTACACCAATCTGAAGGCTTTGTTGCAAAAGTCAAAAAAAGTTTTTAAATTTTTTTAGATTGAAGCTAGTTTTTTGAAAGCGCTTTTTATCAGCATATCAGCAATTTTTGTAGCAGAATTCATGAAAGTAACGCAAATCTTTCGAAAATTTTAAGTAAAAGTATTTGTTATTTAGAGCTTACTCAGAAAGTAGCATTGCATATATCTCGTAAAAAAATAAATCATTAACTGATTGATTTATTATATCTTTATTAATCTAGATTAGAAGGTTACTAAAAATTAGTTCATATTTAGATAATTTTGTTTGA
>JAJFJH010000225.1 GCA_021774155.1 Nitrosomonas sp. | reverse complement strand
TATGGCTGCGGAATATCTAGCCTGCACTATTCAGAAGTTGTTTTTTTGTCATTCTTGCACGAACCCTTTTGGTAGAATCCGTGCCCGTTGGGCGCTACCGTATCTGTCGAAAAAAAATCCTCCTGAATGACGCGATTGTTTGTTTGGTCTCTGATGCGTGGATTCATGAACTATTCTATTCAGGCTGCGTGCCGTTCAACGGCCGGCCCAAAGCCTCATCCCAGTCGCTACGCGACTATAACCGCCCAACCATGCTCATTAATGATTGGGCGGTTTTGGTTTTTGGCGTTAGGGGCTGATCTTCCCCCGTTGTTGTGGACCCGCCGAGCTTAAGACGAACCAGCCTACCATCCCAGGCCGCTCAGCCTGCCCCTTGGGACTGGATGGTTTCCCAAGAAGTAGCGAAACACCCCTTGCCTTTGGATCGAGCTAGGGCAAGACCTGCGCCTCTTGCCTTTTGGAGTCTGTATTATAACACAGGCAGCAATCAACTGAAAAGCTCCGGCCGAAATTACCGCGGGAAGCCGCAGAAACCAGATGGCCTTAAGGCGAGCTGCACCAAGAGAGTGGACTTGGGCCTTCCCGGGGCGATGCCCAATGTATATCTTCGAATTAGCGATAATGTGCTCTTTTCTACAGCTTCGTGCCCCGGACGCCGTTCGGGCCTCGTCTCCGAGTGGTTTTAAGAGATAGAAGGTAGGACACAAAAAGGGCTCGTTTAAGATGAGAACACCAACAGAAATGAAAGGAATTGCGCGGACACTTCTTTGGCCGATTACCGCTTTATTACACGGCGTGCTGGTTTATCTTATTAGCCTCGGAATTTTTGGGGTTGGTCAGAAAGCAAGTGTCTTGATAGGCGTTGCTGCCTATGCCACAGTTTGGTTGTGGAACCCAGTTGGTTGGCATCGGCGGGTTTTCGTTGCCTGTAAGGTGGGGTGGCTCATGACGCTAGTCGGATCGATTCAGTGTGAAGCTGTTTTTGGTCTTAAGGAGTCAACCAACACAGTGCGGGCGAACATGCAAAGCGATTGGGTCCCCCACATCTGTGCCACCGTCATTATGCTTACCCTACTAGTTTTGGACTATTTAAACAGGCGACAGAAAAACTCGTGAGTGGGAGCCAGCAACTGGCCTAAAAGATTGATGGGATGAAACTTACGGCATTTTTCGACCAACTCTCATTAATTCGGCTTTTGCGTAAAACGTGAACTACTACACAAAAAAAGTTAAGCGCGGGTAAGAAATTAGATCAACCGTGGTTATATATACAGGACATGCCCGGGTGCCTAGCCACCGCACCCTGCGCTGCCGCGCGCCGCCACGCAAACGGAGATGCAAAAATGAACAACAAGGCCAACCCAAACCGTCAGAAGTTTAAAGACATGCCGCTGCCGCAGCTGGTTTCACACTGCCAAAACGAGCCTGATGCTCAACTGGCTTGGGCCGAACTTTATGCGCGCTTCTATGCAATGGTTGCAGCGGCTGCACACCACTCCGTGTCATGCCCGGCGGCGGCAGAAGATATTATGCAAGAGGTGTATATTCGGTTTTTTAAGCGGATCGCAGACGGCGTGTTTTTTGAGACGCCACAGGAAGCTGAGGCATATCTCTGGAAGATCATTGCTTGTGTTAAAGCCAATTATTTCGCAGCCAAGAAGAGAAGAGCGAAAGTTGTGTGCCTTGATTTGGCTGCTCTTGAAAAAGGCGCAAATGCGCCGCGGACAACTGAAGCCCAAGAGAGCGGGAATGTCGTGGTCGTACTGGAAGAGTATATCGCGCGGGCAGAGTGTAGACTTACGCCAGGCGCAAAAGAAGTGCTCAAAACGAAATTGCTAGCTGGTCCCGGGTTCACGCCACCCCAAAGAACTTTTGCCCCCGAACCAGCAAGCGGTTCAGCGAAACAAAAGCGCTACCGCGAAATGCTCCGTTTCAAGAAATTTCTGGCTGCGGAGATAAGAAAAGATTTGGAGATTCTGACTGCTGAGAAAAAAAAGGATTTGTCGGACAGAAGGGCGGCGGCCGCGCAGAAAAGCGCCATGGAGGAAATTCTCAGGCGATTGGGCGGAAGCTGAAAGGCCCACGTCCGGTGTTAGCTACACGCGACCCCAGGAGCGCGGCGGCACTGCCCGACTGTCCTGTTGTGAGCTTGCATAACAGGTGCCCCCACCACATCCGCGGTACCCGCGCTGCGGCAGAAGTTGCTGCCCCAGAACCTGAAACAACTAAGCGCGCTGGTCGCCCGGTAGGCGAGACTGACCAAATTCTTGCCAGACCCCTTCCCATAGTTGGGCTGCGCTTATCCGCTGTTCCGGGTTTAGTTCCGGATCATACTTACAAATATTGTCGTATGTTGCCTTACAGCGGCCACATTCTTGTATGTGGCTCACCAACGCAGAGTGACCGCCTTGGCCCTGCTTTGACTCAAGAGCGAAAGCACGAATTTCCAAGAACGGCGGATGCGCCGGCGCAATGCCGCTGCCACCTTTCATGTTCGGTACCCCCTTTCCCTTAACAATAAAGGTGCCCTGCCAACTCCTATTAGAGGGCAGCCCAAAAAACGGAAGCACCGTAGAAATTACAAAACCGCTGTAATTCCGAAGGGCTTCCCTGTAATAAACAAGAACAGTCTCTCTCGCTAAAAAGTAACACAAGAAAAGCTAATTTGTTTAGAGGCCCAGCGCGCCATTGTTTTTGTCATCCAAGATGTAATAGGCAATTCGATGATCAATAACAAGATCAGAGCAGATACCTGCCTTAATGGAAACAATGGCGGGCAAAATCTTTTCCTTGTCCGGCCGCACGACGATCATGAAGCGGTCCATTTTCTGCATCCGCTTTATACTTATACTCATAGGTATGAAGCCGACGTCATTGTCAGCAAGGGGTTTACCGTTGATATCAAAAAAGTGGCAATGTATTTCTGCCACTGCCCCCCTCTTCTTTATCTCAATGATTTGCTCTTCTTCAACCATTTTGCGAGCAACTAGACTGGACTTAAACGGCCCGGGATCGTTGTAGACAGGGGCCACACCGGAAAGACCTATTTGACAGAGTTCAATTTCCTCGAGTGCTTTTGCGACAGATCTTAGTTTTTCAAGCTCAAGACCGGGGGGCCGGAGGCACGGTACCGGCAATTTTATCGCTGTCCCCGACATTGCAGCACCCAGCCGGTAGGCGAGCGTATTAGCATCGGCCGGGGCGTTCCGGTGGCCAATCAGCCCGATCAGCGGACAAACAACCAGTTTTGGAAGCGGTTCTACGGGCGTCTTCATGAGGTTTATGACGCCCTCACAGGTGCGGCCCCAGCTTACGCCTACATAGAGATGTTGCTCCTTCCGTTTTTTGACATACCGCTCATACATTTCATGTATCATTTTGCGATATTCGCGGGCCGCCCGATTGCAGACCTGCGCGCGAACGCTGTGAAAGAGGTCGTATCCCACAGAGCCGCTGGGCACGTTCTTTAATGGTAGATCTGTAACAGTGGGTACAATATGAATGCGTTTCAGCTTGTGAATCGAAGAGCCTTTAACAATTGGCGAATAGGGTTCGAGTTTTTCCTTTAATCGCGCCTCAAGCTCGAGGATCTTGGTATAGTCTGGCGCGTTCGGGGGTGGGCTTACTACCACGTCAACAATGCCGGCCATCCAGGCGTCCTTCAGCGCCTCAGCAAACCGCGGAGGCTCAATACTATTCTTCTCGGCCACGTTTCTTTGCGTGTCTAATGACCCATCGGGAAGCCGCGACTGGTAGAATAGGCACGCGACTTCATGTGCTTTCCGCAACCTGGCCGGTGGTAACGGCTTCGCATCAGGGCCACTATGTTTTTTTTTCATAGGTCCTCCTTCTTCACGGGTCTGATCAAAAGACCTCCAGTATCAAGAAAAGGTCTGGGATGGGTGATGAAAGAAAAGTGAGAAAAAGCGATAAACCGAAGTACTACGCCAATCATCTTAATCCAGCGTTACGACAGCCCAGCACAGTCTGTTTTTGAGAGTAGAGCCACGCAAGGCAGAACAGAAAATGAAACTATGTTAACAGAATGTCAACAAAAAAGTGAGGTTTCAATGCACCCACCCAAGGACAGCTCTTTTGCCGCCCACCCCACGGGTCTCGCTGGCGACCTACGCGTACCGGCCGATACCCGTATCTTGGTGGCTAACCATCACACCTTTCGCGTAGGAGACGTTTGCCTGGCGGTGTCCGTTCAAAAACATAGTCGGTGCTCGGCCGAGGACTACATCTGCCGTGCACGCGGTCGGCTTGCTGCAGAACTACGGCGCGGAGCAACGGCGCCCCTCCCGTATAAAGAAGTCTCTATTCTGCTCATAACTAACGCAAAGACCGCCGCGTACTCTTTTCGCCCACTTGTTTGTGAGCTAATACCAGGCTTTTTTGGTGCTTCGGTTCCGAGCGGCGGCGTGGAGGCCGGTCGCTCGCGTGCGGCGCCAAACCACAGTCGCGACCACCGCGAACTATGCTTTGGCAAAAAAGCAGCGTAAAGAATAAGGAGGCAGAGATGCTCATGCACGGAAGGACACGACTGAAACCCGGCGCGATGTGCACACCGGATTCGCAAAACGGCGCGCCAGATGGGCCTAGGGCGGTTGTTCCGCACGATTACCCGCGGCGGGTCAAGGGCAAGGCGAAATCACATAGCTACGGAGCCTACGTTGCTGCAACTCGCGACTGGATGTCAAGAAAGGGGTCGGAGTCCAGCATTGAGAGGCCAGAATTTAACACCATTATCCAAAACGGAAGGAGGGGAAAATATGTTCTTATCCATACCAGAAGACCAAATGGCAGTAATTACACGGTGGGGAAAGTATCGTAAAAGCCTTTTGCCGGGACTGAACTGGGTCTCGCCGCTCGATAAGTTTCAATTAGTGTATACGGGGGAAAGTGTTGTGCAGGTGCCTCGCTATGAGACCTTTACAAAAGATGAAGTCGCCGTTTTAATCAGTGCGGTGGCGTATATAAAAGTGGTTGATCCACAGAAGGCGGTGTACAAAGTTACAGACTATAAGCTGGCCGTTGAAAATCTCATTCAGATCAAACTAGGGTTGGTCGCTGGTGAGATGGAGCATAGCAGCGTGCTGTGTTCCCGGAGCAAAATCAAAGAGGAGGTGGAGCGCAGGGCTCTGAACGATGCTGCCAGATGGGGCGTTGCTCTTTTGGCGGCCGAGATAAAAGAGATTATAACCCTGGAGCTTGCCCTCGAGCAAAGGCGGGTTGCGGCAATGGTCAATTTATCGAACTCGGCAAACTCAAAGGTTGTTTTTATGCCAGCGGAAGGTATGCGGGCGCTACCGACACGCGCAACGATAGCGGACACTGCAGTCGGGCAAATAAAACTGCAAACTAAGACCACACCCAACGCTCTTGAGTCGGTTAGCTTGGGTGTTGCTGCTTAAATTGAATTATATTGTTCCCCCCAAAGCGTTCGGCGCCGTGACTGGGGTGGTGTGCCGCTCTTTTTTCATACAAGAAAAACGACCCCGTTGTTTGTTTCAGGGTCATCGCGAGTCATCTTTTTCAAATTTCTGAGAATTTTTTCAGTCGCGTAGCGACTGCAGAATATATAGTCTGCATTATTCATATACTGTCTCTCTTGTCATCCTTGGAGATCTTTCTTGGTAAAATCCGTGCCTGTTGGGCGCTACCGCACCTGTCAGAAAAGGATTCCTCCTGAATGACTGTGATTGCTTATTTTGTCCCTAAAACGTCAATTCATGAATTCTTCAGGGCGAGAGGCCGTTCAGCGGCCTCCCCAAAACCCTCGGAAAAATAACACCTCTGCCTAGCGGGCCAATTCGGCCCGTAGAGCATCTTCTATTTCCGGGTGTTTGAACTTGTAGTCTGTGGCCAGCAGCTTTGCGGGCGTTACCCGGCTGCTGCCCAGAAGCAATGCCTGCCCCATTTCTCCGAAGAGTACTTTTATCATAAAACCGGGCAAAGGCACAATCGTGGGCCGCCTGAGAACCCGGCCCAGTGTCTTCGTGAATTCCAGGTTGGTGACCGGGTTTGGCGCCACCAGGTTCACGGGTCCTGTGACGGTTTTCTTTTCTATGGCATGTTGAATGGCTGCGATGACATCGGTCAACGAGATCCAGCTCATGTATTGCCGGCCGTCGCCCAAAATACCACCCAGGCCAAACTTGAAGGGCGGCAGCATTTTCGCCAGCGAACCTCCGCTGGACCCGAGTACGACCCCGGTGCGCAGATTGACATCGCGGATGCCTTTTTCTGACGCAGGCGTCGTTGCCAGTTCCCAGGCTTCGGTGACTTGCGCCAGAAAGTCTGTCCCCGGGCGGCTCTCCTCGGTTAGAATCTCCTCTCCCCTGCTCCCGTAGTAGCCGATGGCGGAGGCACAGATCAACGCCTCCGGTGGTTTATTTAGTCGGATCACGGTTTTGCTCAGAAAGCCTGTCAACTGCAGCCGGCTTACGCGGATACGAGCTTTCTTCGCTGCTGTCCAACGCCCTGCGATGCTTTCGCCGGATAAATGTACGACGGCATCGGCTCCTTCAAGCAGGCTGGGATCGATCTTCTCCTCGTAGGGCGCCCAGCCAACTTCTTCACCGCCAGAGGAAGCAGCACGCACCAGCCTTACGGCCTGGTGACCCATTTGGGCAAGTGACTGCACTAGCGCTGATCCTATGAAGCCACCGGAACCTGAGATGATTATTCGCATGG
>JAJFJH010000224.1 GCA_021774155.1 Nitrosomonas sp. | reverse complement strand
ATTGCTTTATTGAGTCTTTCTTCAATTTGTTCGGTTGGAATTAATCCGCCAACAATTGAGCCATCTGCAAAAATCAGTGTCGGTGTGCCGGTAATTTTATGTTCTCGACCAATCTGAACCAATGTTGAAAGCGGAGTTTCGCAGTCTTTGCCTGTTGGAGTGACATCCCTCAACATATAATCATCCCACGTCTTAAGCTTGTCATCGGAGCACCAAATTGCTGTTGCACGCTGAACCGAGCCATTTAACACGGGATAAAGAAACGTATAAATCGTGATATCCGTGACATCAACGAGCTGTTTCTCTAGCTGTTTGCAATATGGACAATGTGGGTCGGTAAATACCGCCATGGAACGCTTACCATTGCCGCGGCTGGTTTTGATCGCATGCTCCAATGGTAATGAATCAATCGCGATCCGACGTGCATCTTTAATTTCTTGTAAACGCGCATTGGTTAGGCTCGTTCTAGTCATGGTGTCAATCACATGACCGAAAAAGAAATAATCTACCGCCTCATCGGTATAAAACAATTCACCACCCACGGCTACTTCGTACAACCCCAAGTAAGGGGTCTTTTTCAAACTTTGAATTTCTTCGCCAGGAAAGTGTGTTTGAATTTTTTCTTTCATCGCTGTGTCATCAGCCAAGACATTGGCAGATAAAAAATAGAGAAATAAGATTGAAACTAGGGCACTCAAACGATTGGACATATTGACTCCAGATTGGGAAATGATAGTTTATGCGCGTTTAATTCAGCGCATGCTGTATGAGGCGATTCTTTAATAACGGCAACTGATTGGTAATCTCAAACCCAAGATTGCGTAATCGCGTGAGTGTTGGATTTTTATTAGCAAATAGTTTCTGCAAACCATCGGTGACAAGCTCTAATGCCAGGATATCTTCCTTACGCGCACGTTCATAGCGGCGCAGCAACCTATAATCACCGCAATCCGTTTGTAATCCGCGTTCATTCAGGGTTTTAACGAGTTCACGGGTATCACGTAAGCCAAGATTAACGCCTTGCCCAGCCAATGGATGAATGCCATGCGCCGCATCACCAATGAGCGCGAGGCGCGGCTTTACCAGTTCTTTGACATGCACAAAATTTAGCGGAAATCCAACCGGCGGTGTAATCAATTGCAATTCGCCCAACGTATGCTCGGAGGCCTCAGCCACTCGTTGACAGAGCTCTGCTTCAGATAACTCACGCAACTCAGTTGCCTGCGCCTCAGTAGTAGACCACACCATAGATACCCGATTGTCCGGCAAAGGCAAAAAAGCTAATACGCCATCGCGCCTAAACCATTGGTAGGCAATATGACGATGCGAGTGTTCAGTACTGAAATTAGCAACCAGACCGATTTGCTCATAAGCATATTTAGAAAATTCAATGCCCGCCTGTTCACGCACCCATGAATTAACGCCATCTGCGCCAACAACCAATGCCGTTTGCAACAAATTTCCGTCGGCCAGTTGTACATCCACATGAGACTCATGCCATACGATTGAGGTGCATTGTACAGGACAGACCACTTCAACATTTCCCGCTGGGGATTCGAGTGAATCCCAAACAGCCGTTTGAAGCTGACGATTTTCCGCGATAAATGCCAATTCAGACATGCCAATATCATAGGCATTAAAGTTGAGGTGAGACGCATGGTCATCACCAAATATCGCCATTTCGCTAACGGGTGAAAATCTTGAACGATCAAGCTTTTGCCAGACATCATGTTCTTGAAGAAATGAAGCACTTCCCGGACTAATCGCATATATCCGACTATCCCAGCTCGCGTCATCAGGCAGCGGTGCGGGCAAGCGCGATTCCACCAGCGCCATCTTCAGACCACTGTCTTTAAGTGCAACCGTAAGACTTGCACCAACAAGCCCACCACCAATAATAATAATATCGAATTTCATAGGTATGGATTATACAGACGCTTTGTTGCTGAAGGGAACCGCCGATTAATGTTGAGCGAAATATCTATTCATTGAGCAGACACCCTTTGATGGAATTTAAACATGAGACTGTTTTGGATTAAACTCGTTCATAAACTAAAGTGCGGTTATTCTGCGACAAGGAATGCATGTGCGTACAATTCCAAGCTGAATAAGCAAAAACTAGAAAAGGAGATAGAGATAGATGCCTCAAAAATTTGACTACATCTGCCTTGGCGCAGGTAGTGGTGGCATTGCTTCCGCTAACCGGGCGGCGATGCACGGTGCAAAAGTTTTACTCATTGAAGCTCAACAAGTCGGCGGCACCTGCGTTAATGTTGGTTGTGTGCCTAAAAAAGTCATGTGGTACGGCGCTCATGTCACTGAGGCAATCCGTCTATTTGCGAAAGATTATGGCCTGGACGTGACCATTAACCAATTTGATTGGAATACGCTAGTAAACAATCGCGAAGCTTATATTGAACGCATTCACGGTTCTTATGCAAACAGCCTGGCAAGTAACGGCGTAACCTTTATCAATGGTTTTGGCCGCTTTGTGAATAACCATACCATCGAAGTCAACGGCGAGGAATTCAGTGCAAGGCATATTCTGATCGCAACCGGTGGTGCGCCCATTATTCCTGACGTTCCAGGCGCGTCACACGGAATAGATTCCAACGGCTTTTTTGCGCTACGTGAACAACCTAAGCGCGTGGCCGTGGTCGGAGCAGGTTATATCGCGGTAGAGTTGGCAGGCGTTTTGCACGCTTTAGGCAGTGAAACCCATTTGTTTGTTCGCAAGCATGCGCCGCTACGCAATTTTGACCCGATATTATATGAAACATTGGTGGAGAGTATGGCCGCACATGGCCCGACACTCCACCCGCACAGCACGCCGAAAACCGTAGACAAGAATCCCGATGGTAGCCTAACTTTGCATCTGGAAAACGGCGAAAATCATACGGTTGACACCTTGATCTGGGCTGTGGGTCGGGCACCGTCGACGGGAAATATTGGCTTGGAAAATACAGATGTGCGACTGGATGAAAAAGGTTACGTCATTGTTGATAAACAACAAAATACCAGCGCCAAAGGCGTCTATTGTGTCGGCGATTGCATGGCTGGTGGCGTAGAACTCACGCCGGTCGCAATTAAAACTGGGCGCACGCTGTCCGAGCGCTTATTTAATGGTAAACCGTATATAAAAATAGATTTCGATCACATTCCAACGGTGGTTTTCAGTCACCCGACTATTGGCACCATGGGCTTAACCGAAGCCGAAGCGCTCTCCCGATATGGCGATAAAAACGTAAAAATCTACACCTCAAGTTTCACCACCATGTATTCAGCAATCACCAGCCATCGGCAACCTTGCAAAATGAAATTGGTCTGCGCAGGTGCAGATGAGAAAGTGCTAGGCATACACGGTATCGGCCTCGGCATGGATGAAATTCTTCAAGGCTTTGCTGTTGCCATAAAAATGGGCGCAACTAAAGCTGATTTTGATGCCGTCATGGCGATTCACCCAACCAGCGCTGAAGAATTCGTTACCATGCGTTGATGGATTTAGTTTGAAAGATGGACGCTCATGTCATATTGTGTGTTTTTGCACGAGCAAAATGATTATTTAGGAAAATTATGTGGATACAAAAACAAATTGATCTTAAGCCTCGCCCACGTGGATTTCATCTGATAGCGGACGAGGTCGTACAGCAGTTACCCGAGCTAGGAAATCTCAAAATCGGCATCTTACATCTCTTTTTGTTGCATACGTCTGCATCATTAGTCCTTAATGAAGACGCAGACCCGGCCGTGCGGCAAGACTTTGAAGACTACTTCAATGAACTGGTCCCTGAGAATAAGCCTTATTTTCGGCATACCAACGAAGGTAGCGACGACCTTCCCGCACACTTCAAATCCAGCCTATTGGGTAACAACCTGACCATCCCCGTCACCAATGGCCGATTGAATATGGGTACATGGCAAGGGATTTATCTTGGCGAGCATCGTAATGAAGGCGGGAGTCGGCGTCTTGTGATTACTTTAAATGGTGAGTGAGTACAGCTAATGCTTTAGCTGTGCGAGCTTACGCGCGACCTGATGCTTTCTGCTTTAGGACAGCTACAAGGTCAAAATTTGGGTCTGACGCAAAGTCGGATGGGGCTATGAATCCAAGCTGGCTCCATTGCACCGGTAGTCCTACGTGTTCGAAACAGGATGCGACGTATTCAGAGCAAATAAATTCTCTATCCGGTTTTATTTTCTTCATCTGCTTTTTTGTGAATGGTACCTTGGAGGCTAGGATTCGTGCAGCTATTTTTGTGATTTCGTCCTTGTCATATGAGTACCCGAAAAGATCGATGGCATACTGTGCCAATTCAGTCAGTTTGGTTTTGCGGATCGACTGAGAGAACTTCCGGTTACGTATTACCGCTATTCCTCCGGGGTATGGCTTTCCATCGTTGGAGTAGTCTTCAAGGTATTTTGATAAACGTATCGTTCTGACACCTAGCGGCTCTACACTCTCAAGCAACATTACTCTTTCTATTGAATCTATGCGGAGAATTAACCCTACATGACTCCAAACGCTATCTGTAGCCTGCTGGATCATTGAAGAGAATACTCCGTCGCCTGAGCAAATCAGAACGTCACCATTTTGAAGCTGATCGCGGACGGAGGCGTAGCTAACTGGCGGATCTTTGGGGAAACGGGTGATTGGAATTGACATAACATCCTCCATTTTGTTATCAACAAATTAAGGTTGATTTCCGATGACACCAATACCCAACACAACAAGTAATTATATAATTTCCGTGAATCTTCCATACTTTCGGTATTACTAACAACGGAACCGTTATACTACTTGTCGGTTTGCTAACTACAAAGCATTAGAGTCACTAAGGGCACTACGATTTAATTCAAGCGTGACACTATCATAATGGCGCCTCTAAAAATTCATATTTAGAGTCTCCTCAGAAATTCAGTAAACATTGCGGGTACAGTTTGAACTTTCCCCTGAGACTTAGAAAACCATTTAAGCGGCATCTAAACATTAAGAAGCCATATTTATATCCGCACGTACAAAGCCAAATAAAAACCTTC
>JAJFJH010000223.1 GCA_021774155.1 Nitrosomonas sp. | reverse complement strand
ATGACGTGGCAGTGACCGAAGGCAATGCCAGCACCGTAAACGCCAACTTTACCGTTTCCCTCTCTCCGGCCAGCGCGCAGACCGTCACAGTCGACTACGCCACAGCCAACGGCACGGCCACAGCCACAGCCGATTACACCGCTGCCTCAGCTACTACACTGACGTTTGATCCCGGCCAGACAAACAAGACAGTCACAGTGCCCATCAATGGTGACCTCCTTGATGAAACAAATGAAACATTCCTGGTTAATCTGACAACGCCGGTCAACGCCACGATTTCCGACAATCAGGGACAGGGCACCATCACCGATGATGACCCGACACCCTCGCTCGCCATCGAGGATGTCAGTGCCGATGAAGCTGCCGGCACATTCAACTTTACAGTGAGTTTGTCGGCTATCAGTGGGCAAGAGGTCAGTGTCAATTTCACCACTACTGATGGCTCGGCAGTCGCCCCCGGAGATTATACCGCCACTGCCAGTACCTTGACCATGCCGGCAGGCTCTGCTTCGGGCACAATCCCCGTAATTATCGTCGATGATACCGAGGTCGAGCCCGCTCAGACTTTCACTGTTGACTTGAGTGTTCCGGTCAATGCCACCATTTCCGATGGTCAGGGTCTGGGAACAATTAACGACAACGAAGGCTTGCCGGCTCTAGCAATCGATGACGTGGCAGTGACCGAAGGCAATGCCAGCACCGTAAACGCCAACTTTACCGTTTCCCTCTCTCCGGCCAGCGCGCAAACCGTCACAGTAGACTACGCCACAGCCCACGGCACGGCCACAGCCCCAGCCGATTACACCGCTGCCTCAGCTACTACACTGACGTTTGATCCCGGCCAGACAAACAAGACAGTCACAGTTCCCGTCAATGGCGACCTGCTCGATGAAACCAATGAGACCTTCTTGATTAATCTGACAACGCCGGTCAACGCCACGATTTCCGACAATCAGGGACAAGGCACCATCACTGACGAGGACCCGACACCCTCGCTCGCCATCGATGATGTCAGTGCCGATGAAGCTGCCGGCACATTCAACTTTACAGTGAATTTGTCCGCTATCAGTGGACAGGAGGTCAGTGTCAATTTCACCACTACCGATGGCTCGGCAGTCGCCCCCGGGGACTACACAGCTACTGCCAATACTCTGTTCATACCGGCAGGCTCGCCGTCGGACACCGTGGCCGTGGTCATCGTCGATGATTCAGCTCCTGAAAATTCAGAGACTTTCACAGTCGACTTGAGCACGCCGGTTAATGCTAGCATTTCAGACAACCAAGGTCTCGGCACCATCACAGATAATGATGGCGGAGGAGGCGGACAGCCGACAACCGTATCGTTCCAGGACGGAATAGATGGTTACAGCGGTACGCGCGACACCAAGCTCCTGGCTGCTACGCCAACCACCAATGAAGGAAGCCACAGGAAGGTACAGGCTGAGAGTCCTGACAAGTCATCCCTTTTATTCTGGGATATGACAAGCATTCCGGTTGGGAGTGTCGTGCAGTCGATGGATGTCACAATCAACGTAGCGAATCCATCACCGCAGGGATTCGAGCTCTACCAACTCCACCGTGCCTGGATTGAAAGCGAAGCTACATGGAATGAATACGCATCAGGCCAAAGCTGGCAAACGCCGGGGGCCGATGGCGCGGCTGATCGAGGCTCGACTGTTCTGGGTACAATCACAGCACCCAGTAAAGGAACGATTACGATTTCGTTCGACGCGGCTGGAGTAATAGTAGCTCAGTCATGGGTTAATGATCCCGCTTCCAACCATGGATTCGTTGTCCAGGACTATGTCAACAGCCCAAATAGCTTGGCTTTCTTTTCGCGAGATGAGGCCAATATTGCCTCAAGGCCAAAACTAACGGTAACATATGTTCCGCCAAGCCCGCCTGCCACCAGCCTAACAACCATGTTAGAATTGAACGCCACTGAAAATCCGACAATCTTGCTGCCAGAGACTATCGCATTGAATCCCAATTATCCAAATCCGTTCAACCTGGAAACGCGGATCGACTATGCCGTACCGGAGCCAGCCGAGGTTCGGTTGCTCATTTACAACATGAAAGGTCAGTTAGTGCGTACATTAATTGATGAAAGCCAGCCAGCGGGATTCAAAAATGTCCTTTGGAATGGCAGAGATGATGTTGGCCGGGAAGTGGGCTCCGGCGTCTATTTTATACAACTCGTTGTGAACCAGAAAAGACTAGTTGGAAAAATGGTTTTACAAAAGTAGTTACCAACACAAGGATCGTATAACCTTGGAACCATGTGTACTTTGGCTCTCTTGGCATTCGTGCTTTTCAGCGTGACTTTAAGCCCTCCTGCCACCGCCACGCTTGCAGAAAATGTTGGGATGCACAGTAGCGTAGCGGTTATTCGAGGCCCTTATCTCCAAACAGGCACACCCACAAGCATAATCGTAAAATGGCGCACCAATCAAGCAACCAATAGTGTGGTGCGATACGGAATGGATCCCGATTCCCTCAACTTAAGCAATAGCGACTCTGCCTTAACCACTGAACATGAGATTACTGTTCCCGGCTTGTCCGCTAACTCAAAATACTTCTATGCCATTGGTCATTATGATGGCACGACCCGCTCCACACTCGCAGGTGGAGATTCCAGCTATTTTTTCGTCACATCACCAGAACCTGGAACCAGAAAGCCGACGCGCATCTGGATCCTGGGTGATTCAGGGTCAAAAAACAGTAACGCACGTGCGGTGCGGGATGCATATTTCAATTTTACCGGCAGCCGGCACACAAATCTCTGGCTGATGTTGGGCGACAATGCTTACCCCGACGGCACGGATGGCCAATACCAGCTGGCCGTTTTCGAGAATATGTTTGAAGGGATGCTGCGTAATTCGGTACTCTGGCCGACTATAGGCAATCATGACATGCATACGCTTTCCTCACCTGGACCCTATCCCTACTACGACATATTCAAGCTACCGGAAAACGGCGAAGCAGGCGGAATTGCATCCGGTACTGAGGCCTATTATTCATTTGACCACGGCAATTTGCATTTTATTTGCCTGAACTCATCTGAATCAGACTTAAGGTCAGTAGGAAGTAGCATGTGGGACTGGCTGCAATCAGATTTATTGGCTAATGACAAAGATTGGACCATCGCCTTCTGGCATCACTCACCTTACAGCAGAGGCTCTCATGATTCTGACACGAGCCCGCCCAGCATTGCGATGAGAGAACGGGCTCTGCCACTGCTGGAGAACGGAGGGATTGACCTTGTCTTAAGTGGGCACAGTCACGCCTATGAACGCTCGTTTCTAATCGACGGTCATTATGGTCCATCAGATTCATTGACAAGCAACATGGTTTTGGAACCGGGGAACGGACAAACTGACAGTGACGGTGCGTACAATAAAGCCTCAATCGGGCCTGCCCCCGACGAAGGCACTGTGTATATAGTCGCTGGCAGTTCCGGTCGACTTAATCCGGGTCCTTTTGGTCATCCGATAATGGTGAGTTCATTGGGAGCATTGGGTTCAGTGGTCTTAGACGTTGATGGTGCCCGACTGGATGCCGTGTTTATTGATGTCTCAGGCAATGCCCGTGACCACTTTACGCTGTTAAAAGGTTCACCGGTGCCTGACTTTTCCGGTTTTCCGCTGAGTGGAAAACCGCCCCTATCAGTCGCTTTCCAGGAACAGTCGGTAGGGACAGTCGATGCCTACAGTTGGGTTTTCGGCGATAGTACGAGAAGCACGGAACAGAATCCATCACATATCTACGAGGCTGCCGGCATTTATACGGTAAGTTTGACAGTAACCGGCCCAGGCGGAAACAATACAGAGACCAAGACAGACTACATTACCGTTGGCGATGTAGATCCTTCCCTTGCCATAGATGATGTCACCGTGCTGGAAAGTGATACGGGAACGGTAGACGCAGTATTCACAGTGGCGTTGTCAGTGGCAGACACGCAAACAGTCACTGTCGATTATGCTACAGAAGATGCCACCGCCACAGCACCAGAGGACTACGGCGCTGTCACATCCACAACGCTGAGCTTCCCTCCCGGCACTACAACCCAGAGCATCATCGTACGGGTCAACGGAGACCTGTTTGCCGAAACTGATGAAACGTTCCGTGTGAACCTCAGCAATCCCACGCATGCTACGCTATCAGACAACCAGGGTCAATGCAAGGTAGTCGACGACGACCGCGCAATCATAAATGTACCTGCGGACTATTCCACGATCCAGGAAGCCGTCGACGCAGCAGCAGTCGGCGACACTGTATTGGTAGCTCCCGGCTTCTATCCCGGGGCAATTCTCTTGTCGGGCAAATCAGTGGTGCTGGCGTCGTGGTTTCTATCGACCGGGGACAGCAGTTTTATCTCCCAAACAATATTGGATGGCAGCGGCGGCAATGCAGTTATTACCATAAAGAAGTCCGCTGGGCTTGCAACTGCAATTACTGGTATCACGATTCAGAATGCCGATGATGGAGTTCGTCCCAGCACAAAATTTGAAATTTCAAATTGCCACATCATCAACTGCATGGATGGTATTGATTATGAAAGGGGGTCCGGCGGGATTTGCAGATTCAATATTTTTGAAAATAATAGAGATGACGGAATTGACTTAGATAGAGATGTGGATATCATTATTGAAAATAATATAATTCGCAACAACAATGATGATGGCATCGAAATTCGCCTGCACCCGTACAACGGCCCATTGCTAAGCTACGTTATTCGACGGAATGCCATTTACGGTAATCATGAGGATGGAATTCAACTCATCGATTATGACACGTTATCTGACCGGTTTTTTCTTATTGAAGAGAACCTGATTTACAATAATGATATGGTAGGACTTGGGTGTATGAGTGGCGCGAATACCATCGAAAATTTTGAAGGTGCCAGTATTCCCGAGAGAATCTATCTGCTTAACAATACATTTTCCGCAAACGCTTATGGTGTCACTGGGGGTGATAGTCTAGTTGCTCTCAATAATATCTTTGTTGGTCATCCTGCGATAGCAATGAAAAATGTAGATGCAGGCTCCATAGTCTCACACGGAATCTATTGGGGGAACATGACCGATTTCGAAAATTGTAATGTCGACAGTGTCAACATCCTCAGCATGGATCCATTAATTGATGCTCAGTTCCATTTACAGTCGACGAGTCCTGCGATCGATGCCGGAACTGCTTCTTTCACATGGCAAGCGGATACCGTTTTGAATCGCTCTCCCGTGAGTTACAACGGAATGGCTCCGGATTTGGGAGCGCTTGAATTCGGGGGTCTCGCTCCATCGCTGGCGATCGATGATATGACCGTCGCTGAAGGCGACAGTGGGACGGTAGAAGCAGTTTTCACTGTGATCCTTTCCCCGGTCAGTACGCAGAGGGTATCTGTGGACTATGTCACCGCCGATGGCACGGCCACAGCCCCTAGCGACTACAATGCTGTGCCATTCACCACACTCAGCTTCACTCCTGGAACCGCTACTAAGGTGATAACAATACTGGTTAACGGGGACGAGCTTGGTGAACCGGACGAAACTTTCTTTGTGAACCTCAGCAGCCCGCTCAATGCCACCATTTCTGACGGGCAGGGACAGGGAACGGTTACGGATGACGACCGTGTCCGGCCAGTGACCGTTTCGTTTCAGGATAATGTTCACGGCTACATTGGAGCACATGACACCAGAATACACGGCGACGCACCAACGCGCAATTACGGTGCTCGCATCCCACTCAGAGTCGATGGTAGCCCACAACGCTCATCACTTCTGTTCTGGGATCTGACAAGCCTTCCCTCCGGCAGCACGATTGAGTCGGTCGAGGTCACGCTTGAGCTAACCGATGCATCAAATGGCCAGATATATGACTTTTATGAATTGCGGCGAGCATGGGTTGAGCATGAAGCGACCTGGAATGAATATGCAGCGGGCCAACGCTGGCAAATGCCTGGGGCAGGCGACACAACCGACCGCGCGTCCACTGTGCTTGGCAGTATCGGCGCGACCACTTTGGGGTCCAAAACCGTTCTGCTTAATGCGTCGGGCGTGGAGACAGTCCAATCCTGGGTTGATACTCCATCTTACAATCATGGCTTTGTTGTCCTAGGTCGCACCGGCAACAAGAACGCCATGGCCTTTCTTTCTCGGGAAACGGCTACCGCTGAAATGAGGCCGAAACTCACTCTGAGTTACCGAGGCGGTGGTGAGAGCGATAGCAGCTTGACATCTGTAGAAAAATTCAATAGAGCCGAAATCTCGACGTCATTGCTACCTAAGACTATTACATTG
>JAJFJH010000222.1 GCA_021774155.1 Nitrosomonas sp. | reverse complement strand
GGCTCACTCGCAGACCGATTGTTAGACAGCATGGTTCTGCTGGTGCTGGCCGGAGGAGGCATGCTTTATTTGCTGCACGACCACTGGTCGATGAACGCAATGCTTGCAGGCGGACTGGGTTTAGGACTTTGCTTTGTCATTTTTTTGGCCATTATCCTCGCCCCCAAAATTCTACCCCGGCTGCCGATGCAGAACGTGGCCGAAAAAGTGTTGTCGGTTATACAGGAATTCCGAGAGCAGCCGAAAAAATTGGCGCTGTGCATCGGCATCTCGATTTTGGTCCAGGTACTGTTTATCGGCCTCAGCCTGGCCTTGGCCCTTGCCATCGGCGTCAAAATTCCGGTGGCGGCATGGTTTTTCGCCTGGCCGCTGGCGAAAGTTCTGGCCATCGCGCCGATCAGCATTTCGGGGCTTGGCATCCGCGAAGGCGGGTTGGCCGCCCTTCTCACGCCCTTTGGCGCCAACCCAGCCACCGTGGTGGCGGCGGGATTGCTGTGGCAGACCATTTTGTTCGCCGGGGGCCTGATCGGCGGACTGGCGCTGATCATGGCCTCAAGACTATCGCGCGCGGCGCCCGCCGCCCCCGGCTCCAAAACCGCTTCGCAGGACACGCCGAGCAGCGCCCCCTCCTCATCCCATCAAGCAGATCAGCACAGCTCATGACCACACTTGACGCCGACAAAACCGTTGCTTCGAGCAGCCAACAGACCTTTCAACCGGAAAGCGGCGCCTCCGCCCAGCCCCACGTCGCCATCCTTGGCGCCGGACCGGCGGGCGCCGCTGCCGCTCTCAGCCTGACGCGCGGGCGACAAGCCAAAGTCACCGTCATTGAACGGGGAACAGATGTGGGCGGCAATGCGGGCAGTTTTCAGATTGAGGGCATCTGGTGCGACCATGGCAGCCACCGCCTGCACCCGGTCGCTGAAGCCCGCGTGCTTGACGATATCAAAGACATGTTGGGCGAGGAGTTGCTGACGCGCCCCCGGCACGGGCGCATCCTGCTGCAAAAACGCTGGATTCACTTCCCTTTGAAACCGGTGGATCTGCTGCTGCGCTTGCCGAAAAAATTCACCGCTTCCCTGGCCTTCGACACGCTGCGCAAATTCCTGCCGAGCGCGCCGCCGGAAGACGAGAATTTCGCCACCGTATTGCACCGGGGATTAGGGCCGACCATGTCGCAGGCGTTTTACTATCCTTACGTCCGCAAATTATGGGGGCTGGAGCCCAAAGAGCTGGCGGTTAAACTGGCCGAGCGGCGTGTCTCGGGCAGCTCGGTCGCCAAGATCCTCCAGAAAATCGCGCGGCAAATTCCCGGCCTGAAATCCGAAACGACGGGCGTGTTTTACTACCCCCAAAAAGGGTTTGGTCAGATCACGGAAGGGCTTCACCAATCAGCAAAAGAACACGGCGCTGATTTCCTTTTAGGGGCGAACATCACAAAAATCCATCGCGAAGGAGACCGCATCACCGGCGTTTCTTATGAAAAGCAAGAAAAATCTCATCAGGTGGCGACGGATTCGGTTTGGTCCACCCTTCCCATCAGCGCACTGGTGCGCATGATCACGCCCGCGCCCCCGCCTGAAATTATCGAGGCGGCGTCAAACATCCGCTTTCGTGGCATGATCCTCATCTATCTCGTTTTGGAACAAGATCAGTTTACGGAATATGATGCGCATTATTTCCCTGAGCTTTCTATTCCCATTTCACGCATGTCCGAGCCGAAAAATTACACCGGCGCCGACCAGCCCCGGGGCTGCACAGTTTTGTGCGCCGAACTGCCTTCCGATCCGCAGGAATTGGAATGGGGTCTGTCGGACACGGAACTGGGGACAAGGTTTTGCGGCTGGCTGGCCAGCGTCGGCCTGCCCGTCACCGCACCCATTAGAAAAGTCGTCACGCGCCGCCTGAGGCAAGCCTATCCGGTCTATGATCGCAATTACGAAACCCATTTCAATGTGATGGATGAATGGCTGAATGGCTTGAACGGATTACTCACCTTCGGCCGCCAGGGCCTTTTCGCCCATGACAACACCCACCACGCCATGACCATGGCCTACGCCGCCAGCGACTGTTTCGGACCCGGCGGGGAGTTTGACTGGGACCGCTGGGCCGATTACCGCCAAGAATTCGAATCTCACGTTGTGGAGGATTGATCCCATGACCGGGACCCCGCGCGCCGATGTGTCTCCCTCTGAGGTCGATATTCTCATGTATCATTCAATCTCTTATGAGCCGGGGCCAACCAGTATCACACCTGAAATATTCCGTGGTCAGATGGAGGCATTGGAAGCGTGCGACTATCAGGTTATCTCCCTGTCCGATTTTACCGCCTGGCGTCTGGGCAAGGCCGGCCTGCCGCCCCGCCCTGTGGCGATCACGTTTGACGACGGGTTTGCAGATTTTGCCGAACACGCCTTTCCCTGTCTCAAAAGCCACGGCTGGAGCGCTACTGTTTTTTTGCCGTCGGGAAAGATCGGCGGCGCGGAAGACTGGCGCGGCGCTAACGAAAAACCCCGGCCCCTGCTTGCCTGGGAACAAGTGAAAGAGCTCAGTGATGAGGGTATCGCGTTCGGCGGGCACAGCGTCACCCATGCCGATTTGACGAGCCTGGCGCAAGGCGATCTGCGCCGGGAAATACGGAGCTGCAAGGATGACATTGCCAGGCGCATTGGCAAGACGCCCGCCAGCTTCGCCCCGCCTTACGGCCACGCCAATGCGCACGTGCGCGAAGAGATCGCCAAAGCCTATGATATTTCCGTAGGCACACGATTACAGCGCGCGGACGCAGGCAGCGATCTTTTTGAGGTGCCGCGCATCGAGATGTATTATTTTCGCGACCTTGCAC
>JAJFJH010000221.1 GCA_021774155.1 Nitrosomonas sp. | reverse complement strand
GGATACAGCTAGCTTTTTTGCGTTACTGGCAAGGCAAGTCTTTATGAAAACACTCAATCTTTGTCAAAAAACATTGCCAGTGGCTTGCTTGGAAAGAAAAACGATGCGGCTACTAGAAAATGGCACATCGCTAACGACTTACATCGTTTGAATGGATAGCTAACGGCAAAATGCTATTTTTGCTAGAAAGCCAAATCATTAAAAACGCTCATAAATACAAAATGCCAGCACTTCATCTACTTTGCATTGATAGGTTCAGCGAACCGAAAAGTATTTGACCGTAGGGTAGATGACAAGGCTGCCCGTCCTTCGCAGACCAGGCCTTGTCTTGAGTCATCTGGCCGATCCTGAACCTATCAATACGACACGGGCCTGCCGGATAATATCTAAAACAGTAGTTTTAAGAAAACGGATTATTGATTAATCAGTCACTTATAGACTTTGTTTTTCTCTAAAATGCCATTTTCCGACAGTCCCGATGTAGACGGAGTACTAGGTAATAATAGTAAAATAATCTGCAAGATTACCGCTGACCACATCAACCGAAACGCCAACTAATTGGATACTACTTCCACCACCCAAGTCAATTAATGTCCCAAAATCATCGCTGTCTTCTTCGCCATAACTACTCAGTAGAGATGCAAAGTCATCAAAGCTGTCGATACCCGTACCATTGATATTGGCAGCAATCATGAATTGATCATTCTCAGCATTAAAACCATTGACTGTATCATTATCATCATTTCCTCTATAGAAAAACTCGTTTGAACTATCAACTTTAGTACCAGAACCATAGATAATGTCATCACCATACTGCCCTGAAACTTGGTTACTACCTGAGCCACCAGAAATCCAGTCATTATCGCCACCACCAAAAATTACGTCATTATCCTCACCACCAAAAATGATATCCGTTCCGTCTCCACCAATAATTAAATCATCACCAAAAGAGCCAAATAAAGCATTCGTACCAGCAATGCCGCAGAGCATATCGTTACCTTCATTTCCGTAGAGTTGATCATTGCCTTCCCCTCCCCACAAGGTGTCATTACCCTCACCACCATCAAGCCAATCATTACCGCCCCCCCCATAGATAAAATCATTTCCAACTTCTCCAAATATCAGGTCGCTCCCTGATTCTGCATGAACCATATCGTGACCATCTCCCAGATAGGAAATATCGTTTGAATTACCCAATTGAAGCGCATCGTCGCCACCTTCAGCAAACACTATTGATGAACCATCAGTCCATATCATTTCATCTTCATCAGAACCAAAAATCAGGCCAGTACCACGAATAATTTCAGTCATATTTAACTCCAAATTGATTAAAATTCTTAAATTCTTTACTTTTTTCTAAAAAGTGCAGCTTGCTTCCAAGACGCCACTTTCTGTTTTTTTAACTTGTTCTGAACAGCACGCAAACACCCTCAATACCTTAGAATAATCATATCTCCGGTCGAGAATGCACTCGATTCAAATTAGTTAAACGTTTAATTTTCAATAACTAGTGCAATGTCCATACTGGATCTTTCCCACTAAATCTAATAACATCTTTCTTTTTCCACATATATGTAAGTGTGTTGTTTTAAAAGTCCATATCTTTATTAGTACTGATTAAAAACTAATTAGGCTTTATTTCAAGCAAATGATAATCATTACTATTATTGTTCGCATTTATTTTTACGTTAGACATTGACACCACTTTATGAAAATAAACTTTTTTGTTTGTTGAGACGGGCGGAAAACATCAAAGAAACTAGGCCCAGCCCAATAAGAAGCGGCACCTCTGGTTCTGGAACGACGTTTAGGTCAGATTCAAAAGACAATGTCTGAAAATTAGGCTCCAAATGGATTTTAATTACCTGAGTAATAGAAAAAGGCTGATTAACATCATTGACTGCTACACGCCCATAATCGCCGTTAAACCCAGAACCACCACTAAAAAGGTTACTACCAAGCGACGTTGCGCCAATCGTATCAAAATGTACATTAGAAGTATTATAGTAATAGTCTGCCTGTACCGTATTCAACGGGTTTGAACCTAGCCTTCCTGCGATACTGGCACTTAGAAAACCGTTAGAACCCAGCCCATCTAGCATAAAATCATTATCTGAAATTTCGATTGTTAGATTGCCGCCATTTGCAGAAGAAATTGCTAGCTCACGCAAGAATAAATTACCTTGTGTATTACTATTTGGCGCAAAGGGTTTGGAGGAGCCTGACGTTGTTGTTAGAAAGAAATTTGACGTGCTAAATGAGGTTCCTAATAGCCCCATTATGCCCGGATTAACATCTGGTGTTGTATTCACCCCGCCACCGACAACTTGATCGATAGCCATCAAGACAGTCGGTACTCCAGCAATCGACGTATCTGTTATTCTTAACATCAATGCTGCTTGGCTAGTGCCGACACCTAGCAATGCGATGAATGTAGATGTTATTATAATTTTTGCAAAGATAATTGCAGTTGCTATATTTTTCATGATTTTGTTTTCCATAATTCTAGTTCTTATGTGTATTGATGAATCGTCTTTCGTTTTTATCCACCGAGAGAATGAGTATTTTCACTTTCCGTTCTGCTTACTTTTAAGCATAAAGATTCCAAATTGGTTGCAATCAAGAAAAAATACTCACTGGTTAATGAAATAATAATTCAGGTTATTTCTTGCTATAAATTGATTTGTTGAATATTTCCAGCAAAAAATGTTTGCTGTTATTACCAGTTAAACGCATAGGTAAAACCAACAATACGCCCCGGGCCCTTAACAAAGGCATAGGGTGATGCTGAAGCCTGGCTGACAAGCGGGAAATAATCAGCATTTAATAGATTTTTGAACGCTATCGTTAAATGACCCGGCCCTACTGCCAGGCGACTGGTTAAATCCAGGATGGTGTAATCTTTAACAGTAGCGCCGCCAAATTGAGTCGAATTGGAGCTTCGATTAGAAACATGTAGTGCTTGCAAGCGGTTATGCCACCAACTTCTAGGGCTGTATTCCAAAAAACCGGATAATTTAACTGGGGAGATTCGAGTACTGGGGAGATCCTCATCATAACGGCCATCTCCATCGAGATCCACTTCACCTTCCGCCCAGCTCACTGTACCACCCGTATTCCATTGCGAATCGATGCGAAACGACATTGTGCTCTCAACACCCCAGATACGCTCAGGCGCTTTTAAAATACTTAAATCAGAGGTGAAAGTCGTACCATTATTGGATTTACTATAGAAACCAGCAACAGAGGCTTGCGCGCGCCCTTTCTTG